>JALTCK010000147.1 GCA_027074805.1 Thermococcus sp.
GGTGAATCGGGGCCGTTGTTATGGACGAGGGGGCCGACGATGAGCTGGACGTTGTTGCCCCGCTGGTCGTTGCAGTCGTGGTGGGTTCGCAGGATGGGAGCTGACCTCCTCCCCGCCTTGAAGGGCGAGGCTTTCGGGAGAAAAAAGTAAACAGCCTTGACGTTTGAGGCTGAAGTGCCCCTGTGACTATTATATCTCCACTTAGAGTTAAGACAACCGTATTGGCCTCCTCCCTATTCTCTCTATCTTAAGTTCCCTGTCAGATAACGCTTCCGTTCCCACTCAATGAGGAGCCAGTATCTCCTTAACTCTGCCTCAGCCTTTTTGTAATCGGGATAATAAGCCCCTACAATCTCCCAGAATCGTCTGGTGTGTCTGGGCTCCCTGAGGTGGGCGAGCTCGTGGATTATAACGTAGTCCCTGAGGCTTTCCGGCAGGGCCATGAGCATGAGGTTGAAGCTCAGGTTTCCTTTTTTTGAGCAGCTGGCCCATTTGGTCTTCTGGAACCTGATGTAGACCTTTCTGTATTTGACGCCGAGTATCGAGGCGAATAGCCTAACTTTGAAGTCGAGCTCTTTCCTGAGTTGCTCTTTGAGCCATCCCTTCAGGACTTTGAGACCGTTTTCAGGGAGCACTACAACTTTGAACTTTGGGTTTACCGAGAACTCTTCGCCCCTTATAATTTCGTAGAATTCTCCGTTCAGCAGCAGCTTGTCCGAAAAGCCCTTGAACTGTTTTCTGATTTCCTCGATTTCCGCGAGCTTTTTGTTTATCCACCCACTCTTCAACCGAACCAACTTCTCTGGGTCTGTCCCCGGAGGCACGATCACCCTTATCTCTCCGCTGGGCTTTATCTCGATCCTCGGGTACTTGACGTTCCGGGTTATAATCGTATACTTCAGCCCCACCGCTTGAGCACCTCAAGGACGTCTTTTCTTGTCTTCATTAGGTCGTCGTACCTTCCCCTGTACTTGCGGACGATGAACTTCATGACCGCCCTCGAAAGCTCGCTGACAACCTCTGCCTTTTCCTGCCAGCGTGGGAACCTGAGTGTTTCTGTCTCACTCAGGAGTTCTTTCACATCATCTATCAACTCCCGGGTTTTTGCCTTGACGTGTCTCTTGAGCACCATGACGAGGGCGTATTCCAGCTCACTCAGCCCGAGTTCTCTCCTCTCCCTGTTTCTCCTCTGTATCTTCTCGGCTATCTCAAACAACTCTTGATACAGCCTCTCAACTTCCTCCGCCCTGCTCTTCCACCGCTCTACTATGCTCTCAACCCTCTCAACCAAGTCGTCCGTCAACGGCCCCCGGTGGGTGTTTACGTAGTGCCTGACCGCAAAGAGGAGGTCGTAGAAAGCCCCTTCCCTGTTTTTAGCTTTCATAATCTTCCTGAGGAACTCCTCGTCAAGCTCGACTATTGGAAAGTCCTTCTTTAGCTTTCCAATGTCCACCGTCTCGTGAATGAACCCTAGGGCCTCCCGGAAGAATTTGTCCATCTTCCCCTCGACTTCTGGATCGAGGCCGTTGACCTTCGCGTTGTAGGCGTAGTAAACCTCCGTGAGCCACGAGAATACCTCTCGGAACCCGGTTTTGTCCTCCCTCAGGAGCTTGTAGTACGACCTTATTTCCCTGTAAAGTTTCTGGAACTCCTCGCCCTTATCTTTCTGGAAGAGAATGAGAACGACCTTCATAATGGTGTCCCTATCATTTTTAAGCTTAAGGCCGTCGAAGAAGCTTAAGGCCTGGCTTATCTTCTCTCTGAGCTCCCGCTTAATCCTCTCCACATTGTAGGCGACTCCTCTGATGTCAACCTCGTCGTATATCGCGAGGGCCTTCTTGAGTTCTTTGAAGATTCCAACGTAATCAACGATAAGGCCGAAGGCCTTGACGTTTTCGCCGTTTTTGATGAAGGGCCTGTTCGTCCTCGCTATTGCCTGAAGGAGGCGGTGCTCCTTGAGCGGTTTGTCCAGGTACATCGTCTGGAGTATCGGCGCGTCAAAGCCGGTAAGCAGCATATCCGTAACGATGAGTATCTTCGGGGTCTCCTTCGTCTTGAACCTCTTTACTATCTCCTCCCTTATCTCGCCCTGGTCTTTCGTTCTGTACCTCTGGGTCAGTTCGTGGAAGTACTTCTGGATTATCTCCGGGTCATCCCTGTTGAAGGTCATCACGACCTCACTGTATTCCGGGGGCAAGAACCTGTCCAGTGCCCTCTTGTAAAGAACGCAGGCCTCTCTGTCTACAGCGACCACCATGGCCTTGAAGGGTTCTACGTTTTCCCCGTAGTGCTTCGCGATGTCTTCAGCTATCATCTCGATCCTCTTCGGGTTCTTAAGGAAGACCCTGATGGCGTTGAGTCTCCTCTTCAGCCTCTCCTTAACCTTCCCGCGGTACTCCTCCGGTATCTCCTCAAGCTTGGAAGTGAGGAAAGCCTCAAGGTCTTCCTTCCTCAGGTGAACTTCCTCTTCGAGTCTCGCCTGGTAGGCGATTTTAACCGTGAAGCCGTCTCTGATGGAGTCGAGTATGAAGTACCTGTCGAGGTAGGGCTCATCGCGGTAGCCGAAGGCCGCGTAGGTGTCTCTGTGCTTTTTAGATATGGGTGTCCCTGTGAAAGCGAAGAACGACGCGTTCTTTAGAATGGAGCGCATTGTCGAGGCGAGCTCGCCGTACTGGGTTCTGTGCCCCTCGTCTATAAACGCTATAACGTCCCGCCTGTTCATTATTGTTTTTCTTCTCCTGCTTTCCTTCTCAAGCTCCCTCCTCAGGCCCTTCAGCTCCTCCTCCCTGAACTTGTGGATTAGCGTGACGAATATGCCCCTCTTACCGTCGGAATGGGTTAGAACCTCCTTCAGGTGCTCTATTGAGCCAACGACCTCGAAGCTCAAGCCTATGGACTTCAGCTCTCCGGCGAGCTGTTCCTCAAGCTCCTGCCTGTCCACGATGAAGAAGATCGTGGGGTTGCCGAGGAGGCGCTTTATCTTGTAGGCCGAGAATATCATTGTGAGAGTTTTCCCGCTCCCCTGCCAGTGCCATATCAGTCCCCTGTTCCTCTCGGTTTCTCCCCTCGCGTAGCCAACGGCCCTCTCAACTATTTTGTTCGTCGCCCTGAACTGCATGTACCTGGGAAGGACTTTCGTAATCGTCCCCCTGTCCTCGCGGTAGAATATGAAGTACCTCAGCATGTCGAGGAGATTGATAGGCGTGAGGGGTTCCATTATGTTGTCGAGGTCGTCTAAGCTCTCTCCCTTCCACTCGTAGACCGGAACATCCTCAAGCCAGGGAACGTTGGGGAAGTAAACGACCCTGTCTCCGGCAGCTATGCTGAACTGGACGTACTTGAAGAGCTCGGGCATCTCCTTTTCGTAGCCCTTGATCTGCCTGTAGGCCCTTTTCCAGTCCCTCTTAAGGCGCTTGCACTCGATGAGAACAACGGGAATGCCGTTGATGTAGAGAACGATGTCGGGGATCTTTGTCCTGAAGGGATAGCCCACTTGATTGGCAACTAAAAACTCGTTGTTCTCGATGTCCTCGTAGTCTATGAGAGGAACGCGCTTCGGCTCTCCGGTTTCTTCATCCCTCAGGGGGACGCCCTCCTTTAAGTATTCTAAAACCCTTCTGGAACCTTCAACACCGAAGGGGGTCGTTCTGAGGAGGTTGATAGC
The DNA here is from genome assembly GCA_027074805.1 of Thermococcus sp. Lineage (GTDB taxonomy): Archaea > Methanobacteriota_B > Thermococci > Thermococcales > Thermococcaceae > Thermococcus. The sequence goes on from JALTCK010000147.1 coordinate 3,665, forward strand.
TCTTTCAGCCTCGCTCTCAGGTGTGCCGTTTATCCTTATGATAGCCCTCTTTAGACGGGTGGTTAGGAGGGGTTCTCTCTCGTCTTCGAGGATCTCAACTCCCCGCCTGTATTCCCAGCCGAGGTTTTTGAGCCGCTCGATGATCGGCCCCTCGCACTGGAGGTATTCGGGGGTTTGTATCGGCACGATGATCACCTGTTAATGTGTTAACATCAGGGGCATTAGGGAGGTGAGGTGTTAATAGTTAAACAGTTTTGGGAATTCCGCAATTACTACTTTAATTATTCTTTCTAAAACGTTTCTTATGCAATCTCCCCAGGATCAATTTAACTCGTTTTGCTATTATCACTTGAATGCTCGTATCGAACAGGGTAGCACTAATAAAATCGAGTGCCAAGTATCCTACCAAGAAGACATTGATAAATATGGAAAGCACGTAGGTTCTATAGTATGTATTATAAGCATGGACAAAGTTCTGATTAACGATTTGAAACTGTTGCTCCAAAAATTTCACCTGAAGCTGGGTAACATTTATTTGTTGCTTGATATCTTCGATGTCGGCTTTCGTGATGTTTTCATTTCTCAATCGCTCATATTCAGCAGAAAGGTTCGCTAATTTTTCGTTTAAAAATGCTATTTGCTCGTTTAGTGCTTTAATCTGTGCATCTTTTTGTTGGATTTGTTGAATGTAAGGCTGACATGCTTGTCCTGTCAAAACATTGCTTAAATACGCCATCACTGGGAGGAAAAGTGTCACTAAGATTAATATTGCTATAATGGCCTTGAAGACATCATCTGGGGCATCCATGGCCTTCACCTACTCAGGGGGTCTAATCTATTACCCTCCTCCTTCCGGTCAGCAAGTCCTTCATCAGGCCCCTCTTTATCCTCTCAAGCCTCTCCCTTCTCTCCCTCAGGAGTTCGAGCTTTCTGTCAACGGTCGAGAGGATTTCGGCGATTTGCTTCTGTTCGGGGAGGGGAGGGAGGGGGATTTTGAGATTTCTAAGTATTTTTATTGAAGCAAGATTCACTTGGGTAGCCCCATATG
>JALTCK010000148.1 GCA_027074805.1 Thermococcus sp.
GGTAACATCTTCCATTTTCCCACCACCTTAATATAAGCGGCTCCCCTAAAATAGCTTTCTCCGCCGGGGTTCGGATGTAGGAAGTCTTCCCCGGCACTGTTATCATGATAACAAATCTCGAAGGATTGGACTTTTCTGTTATCATGACAACACTCCGCTGCCCTTATAAATCCCTCCCCCAACCGATTCTGGTGGTGAGAATGGAGCTGTTCGAGGAAGTAGAAGCCGAGGCTTACGTTTACCCGACGGAGGACATCGAGAAGGTAAAGAGGGCGATGCTGAACCTCCTCCCCGACCTTGAGTTTGAGGCATTCGATAAGGGGGACTACATAATCCTCACCGGAAAGACGAAGAGCAGAAAAGCTCTCCAGAGGCTCTACGAGCTTTTCAGGGGGCAGGCAATCTTAGATACCGCGCGCTCCTTTTTGGAGGAGGGCTACTTCGGCGAGGAGATAATCATCAGGGTGAACAAGCAGGCCGCCTACGCGGGAGTGGTGAACTTCAACGAGGAGTCCCCGCTGGGACCGATAACGATAATCATCAGGACGAAAGACCCGCAAAAGCTCATGAAGTGGCTCGCGCCGAGGACGAAGGACGGGGTTCCGATAGAGTGAGTTAAACATTCCAGTTTACGCAACCCATTTATAGAACCCTTCCTTTTTAATCCCGGTGATAGAATGGCGTTCCTGAAGGTAGTTCCCCTTGAGAAGGCGCTCGAGGTAATCGACTCATTCCCGCTCGAGCCTAAGGTCGAGAGGGTCCCCCTTGAGGAGGCCCTCGGAAGGGTTCTGGCCGAGGACATCGCCTCACCGATAGACGTCCCGCCCTTCGACAGAGCAACAGTGGACGGCTACGCGGTGAGAGCAGAGGACACGTTCATGGCGAGCGAGAGCGAGCCCGTTAGGTTGAAGGTGATCGGCGAGATAAACGCGGGAGACAGTCCGGAAATCGAGCTGGGGCCAGGCGAGGCAGTATACATATCCACGGGCGCACCCCTCCCGAAGGGAGCCGATGCGGTTATTCAGTTTGAGGACGTGGATCGGGAAGGGAACGAGGTGATCATCTACAAGCCCGCCTACCCATCGCTCGGCGTCATGAAGGCAGGTGCCGATATCCTGAAGGGAAAGCTCCTCCTTACGAAGGGGACTAGGTTAAGCTTCAAGGAGACCGCGCTTCTCTCCGCCCTGGGAATGGCGGAAGTCCCCGTCTTCAGGAAACCTAAGGTCGCCGTTATAAGCACCGGCAACGAGGTCGTCCTCCCGGGAGAAGGGCTCAAATCCGGGCAGATCTACGACATCAACGGGCGGGCGATAGCCGACGCGGTGAGGGAGCTTGGCGGCGAGGCGGTCTTCCTTGGAATTGCAAAGGACGACTGCGAGAGCCTGAAGGCGCTCATCGAAAAGGGCCTTGAGTGCTGCGACCTAGTTCTCCTCAGCGGCGGGGCGAGCGGAGGGGTAAGGGACCTGACGAACTCGATAATAGAGGAGCTCGGCGAGGTGAAGATACACGGCATAGCGATACAGCCGGGCAAGCCGACCGTAATAGGCCTCATCGACGGAAAGCCCGTCTTCGGCCTCCCCGGCTATCCGACCAGCTGTCTCACGAACTTCACGCTACTCGTTGCCCCGCTCCTCAGGAGGCTCATCGGCAGGGAGAGCGAGGTCAGGAGGGTCAGGAAGAGGCTCGCCCACAAGGTCTTCTCGGTCAAGGGCAGGAGGCAGTTCCTCCCGGTGAGGATAGAGGGCGATAAAGCGGTGCCGATACTCAAGGGAAGCGGAGCCGTGACGAGTTTCGTCGAGGCAGACGGCTTCATAGAGGTTCCGGAAACGGTCGAGATACTCGAGGCCGGGGAAGATGTCGGGGTCACGTTTTTCGCTTGAATTTTCCCTCAAAATCTATTTTCAAAAGTAAGTCTTAAATAATCTTGTTTCCAATCCTATTCCTAAAGCCAGGATGGTGATATATGTGTCAAGGGGATTAGGCGTGTTTTTAAGTGCACTCCTCTTGCTTAGTGTGTTGGGAGTTCCAGCGATGGAGCCTTCCTCCATTGTTAAAGCCGCAGGAGTCAACGAGATAAGCAGCTGTGGGGTCGTGATCAACGAACCCGGTTACTATGTAATAAGCACTGACCTTCAGGGTGGTGGCGGGACATGCATATTTGTGAACACAAGCAATGTGACCATAGACGGTGGAGGGCACTGGTTAAATGGAACTTCGTCCTCCGATAGTTATGGAATCTCCACCGGAAAAGGCCATCAACGCACCAACCTCACAATAAAAAACGTAAAGTTTGGAAAATGGCGGCGTGCGTTGTATCTGGAGGGGGCCGTTAACTCCAGGGTATTCAATAACACTTTTTCGGACAATTTCTACTCGGTAGAACTTCCCTTTGCAGAGAACCTTGAAGTGTATGATAACCTCTTTGAGGACAACTTATTTGGAATTGATATGTATTACGGAACAAAAAACACCAAAATTCATGATAACGAGATTTACCTCAGTGGATATTTATCTATCGGAGTTTCTCTCTCCGGTGACACCGATTACCCCGTTATCAATAATTCAATCTCCAACAACAGGATCATAGCCCCCTTAGACCCCACCGGCAGAAATTCTCTGATAGCAATAGATGTTGAGCACGACGTGATGTACAACAAGATAATTGGAAACTACATCTTGAACTCTCCCATAGAGCTCCCAAACGGCGCACACTGGAATACTACCGTCGAGAACAACACTATAGAATACAGCACTTTTGTGTTGGGGACATATGGTATACACCTCTTTTACCCCAGGAATGATACGATTCGCAATAACCTCATAAAAAATGCTTCTGTTGGAATTTTTAATATAGCTACAAACAACACGTGCATTTGTGACAATACAATATACAACGCCTTTATAGGGATAGCAGAGGGGAGTCAATCCTTTACGGATTTTGGTAAAAAGAGCTATTACAATCTAACGAATAACATTGTTTCAGGAAACACTATCCATGTGATCGGAGTCCCAGGATTGCCTCCCCAAGTAATCTCCAGTGGGATTTACTTGTTCAGAGACAACCCCAACGCGCTTGTGAGCAACATTACAATAGTCAACAACACAGTAGAAGCCCTCTCTCCTAATGTCGGTGCGGGGGTAGTTCTGTATGGGGTTACTGACACATTGGTTGGTAACAACACTGTGAGCGGCACTAATACAGGATTGGTACTCTCAGCCACAACAAATTTCAGAGTGGAATCCAACAACCTCTATCCTCTACTTAACGGCACTTTCATTAATGGCAGCACTAACGGCGTCCTGGCTGGGAACGTCATAAGTGCTTCCAGCTTCAGCCTGGTTCTAAACTCCAGCTCCAGTATTGCAATCTACAACAACATCCTCAACTCCACGAACGGTGTAAAATTCACGGGCTCTTACAACTTCATCACCTTCAACACAACCAAAACAAGGGGTTCCAACATCGTCGGTGGGCCTTACATTGGGGGCAACTTCTGGGCGAAGCCCGATGGAAGTGGCTTTAGCGAAACATGCCAAGAGGACGAGAACAAGGACGGCATATGCGACACTCCTTATGAAGTGTACCCTCAAGAGGTAGATGAGCTTCCACTTACATATCCTCCATTGCTCCCGGATCTCACCGTGAAGAAATTATCAACAACACTAATAGACCCTTCCAAAGATAAATACAAGATAACGATGGTTGTTACAAACATTGGACAAGCTTCCTCTGGAGAAACTGAGTTAATAGTCGAAGTTAATGGAACTAAGTGGGAATTTTCAGTTCCGGAACTCTCTCCGGGAGGAGCTAGAGAGTATTCTGTTCTATGGGAAGCACCCCAGAAGGGGGTTTATATTGTAACTGCCATTGTTGACCCGGGTTACCCCGAGGACGCTGTGGTGGAGTCTAATGAGGATAATAATGAGGTTTCAGGGACTTTGTCCGTGGAAGCTGAGAAGAAGGAGACGCCACCATGGGAAGAGGGCAGGAATACGTTTGGAGTCCTCTTTGACCTGTGGAACCTGTGGACTGCGTGGTTTTTTGTTCAGCACGACGAATTGCCAGGATTATATCAAAGGGCCATTGAACAGGGAGTTACCAACGAGACTCTGGAGCGGGTGAAAACCCTCAACGAAACTGCCGTGAAAACTATAAAGGAAGCATGGAGGGACGATGATCTCGAAAGCATTAGGGCAAAGAAGTGGAGGTACTTGAAGAGTACTGTCCTCTGGTACAAGGCCCGCGAGGCCTACATGCTAGAGAAAGAGGCTGTTGAAATACTCAAAAAAGCACTAGGCATATCTTAATTTTCTTTTTACTCTCCCATCAAAACCTTTTTTAAACTCCTTCACCTTCTTTCCCCAGGTGAAAGACCATGTTGGACATAAAGCTCATCCGCGAAAACCCTGATCTGGTGAAGGGGGACCTCATCAAGAGGGGGGAGCTCGAGAAGCTCAAGTGGATAGACGAGATCCTGGAGCTCGACAGGAAGTGGCGCGAGAACCTGAAAAGGATAAACGCCCTTAGGAAGGAACGCAACCAGCTTGCTGTTCAGATAGGCAAGCGCAAGAAGGCCGGAGAGCCGATAGATAACTTGCTCGCGAGGAGCAACGAGATAGTGAAGCAAATCGAGGCCCTCGAGAAAGAGGTGGAAGAACTCAGGAAGAAGATTGACTACTACCTCTGGCGCCTGCCGAACATAAC
>JALTCK010000149.1 GCA_027074805.1 Thermococcus sp.
ACGGTTGGACAGCGGTTGATCTCTTTGTTAAGGAGCAGATTGATATCGCACATGCCAAAGGGACCATCAACGATCCGCATTTTGTGGATGGGCTTACTGACCTCGTTTTGAAGAGGTTTGGCAGGGGGCTTGATGCTGAGATCGCTGAGCATGCCAAAAACCTCACACCTGAACAGAGGGAAACCCTTAAGCGGTTACTGGTAAGTGATTACGTCTCCCATCTCTATCAGAAGAGCTTTTATCCTAAGAACGCTAAGGTATTAGTCGTGAAGCCCGTTAAAGTTGCCTCAGTTAAGGCCAATGGCAAGGTCTATGACTACTACTATGCTCCAATGAGCTCCTCAATTCCCTACCCAATTCACTGGTGGGTGCAAGTGAAAGCTGACTTGGATGGTGGGAAAGGGCGTGATGGACATGGCAACTTCTATTGGATTGACGGCAACAACAACATTTCTTACATCAACGTTATCTATACCTCTAACAAGGTTGTGTATGAAGTTCATTTTTATGATGAAGATGACCCCAACCCCATCATGGATGAATATTATGACTGGCAACGTTGCAGGAATTATCCTGGAAGGGACGATACCTACGGGTGTGAAGATATAGAGTCTATTGAAGTTAGCGATGGATATATAATCTTCCACAGCGATTGGAGCCATGTATGTGATGGGGGCTCATGCATTGATCAGACATTTGCGGATGACCCAGTCCACGCTGCTGGAAAGCGTCCCTATAGTGCAGGCGTTGCTATTTATGTCAGTAACGTAATGAATCACATGATGGATACTATAGATTCAAATCCTGAAATGGATAAACACTGGGGGTATATCTCATGGGTCTGAATAGAACGACTATCCTTTCCATACCCCTCTTTGCCGTCCTCATCTACTTCGAGCTCGCCTACCTCATGGGCTATGGCACGGGGGAATGCCCCATATTCGGGACCGTGGTCTACAACGCCCACTGCGTGGCGTTTTCCCTCACCGCTTTCTTTCTCGGTTCATTGGTTTTGATCTTCTTCCTGGCCGGAAGGCTGAGGGCTTCTTTCCTCATTGCGTCGGCCTACTTCGGCCTAACCCTTTTAGCCGGTTGGAGCTGGGCTGTGAGCGCCAAGCTCTTGGCCCTCTTAGGAGTTCTCCTTTCCCTCCTCGGCCTTTACATATCTCCGAGAAAAGGCGAAGGCAAAGAGAATTCAAAATCGCTCCTCAAAACGGTCAGCATTGTATTTTATACCCTGGTTTTTCTAATCTTCCTCCTTTCATCGCTCAGCTACGTCCTCTTCTTCTCCTGGGCATGCGGCGAGCTCTATTCCGGAACGCTGGCCATTCTGTGCTCTATTACCTCCTACGTCTTCATCGGGCTTGGCATCCTCTCCCCCGTTCTCTGGAGGAAGGGAAAGAGTATTCCGGCATTGCTCGCGCTCCTTCCGGCCGTTCTATTCCTGGACTTTGCCGTGAAGCTGCTCCAGTTCTCCGGGCTCCTCTGGGCTCTGGTGGCCGTTCTCTTTGCGATGGAGCTTTGGGGGAGGTGGTGGGAACGCCATGCGGAGAACTTGAAAGGCTCATGAGAAAGGTTGTCCTCGGGTTTACAATTCTTTTTATCTCCGGCTTTCTTGTGCTCTACTACGCGGTTAGAGCGGTGGCATGCGCCCAGGGTCTCTGCGTTTCTGGTTCATCTTGCGGAACTCCGCCCATTTATGGCACGGACATGCTAGTGATGGCCTTCACGGTGTCTGTGCTCTTTATCGCCTTTCTCTGGTATTATTCATCGAGGGAGAATGAAATGTAGCGGTGGTGAAGGTTTTGGAAGTTGAAGGGCTCCTATATAGCTAGAGTGGATCATTATGAGCCCTCCACATTGCTCCCCTTTCTGGTTCTCTTCCGCCTGGTTTTTCGCTTCGTCACGCTAATTGATCCGGTTCTCGGCATGATCCTCTTCTACAACGCGCCCCTGATGTTGAGTTCCCCTCGACTCTTTCTCCTTTCTTACCCCGCTCATCATGGGCATCGCCGAGAAATACCTCGTGGTGGCCCTGGGGAAAGGAAGGTTTCCTTCGGCCCCCTTCTCGGGTATTTACGGTTGCAATCGTTTTTGAGTTCCCCTACACCCTCCTTAAGAGTGGAAACGGCGGGCTTATCCTATTTCCCCTCATGTGGTACGTCACGACCCCCGCCGGCCTGCTCCTTGTTCTAACCTCGTGTCGCCCATGGAAAACCCCTTAACCTCTGGGGTTGAAGTTTCTTTGGTGGTGTTCATGCGCATTGAGGATGTCTACATCTGGGATATCAATGCAAAATGGCTTGGTATTTTACCTCATCAGCTCATGGAGAACGCCGGGGCGGGCGTTGCTCGGACTATAGAGGAGAGATTTGGAAAAGGCCTCAAGGTTGCGGTTTTCTCCGGCACGGGCAACAACGGCGGCGATGGTTTCGTTGTAGCGAGGCACCTCAGCTTCGAGAATGAGGTCACCCTCTTCCTCGTCGGCGACGAGGCCAAGATACGGAGTGAGGAGGCGAGGCACAACTGGGAGATACTCAGGACCATTGACTTCGTGGAAATTAAGGTTCTCAAGGACTCCTCATACATAAGGCCCCTCGATTTGAGCGGTTACGATGTCATCGTCGATGCCCTCCTTGGGGCTGGAACGAAAGGCGAACCCCGCGAACCGATACGCTCCGCGATAGAGAAGATAAACGAATACGCCGAAAGGACCAAGATCGTCAGCGTTGACCTGCCGAGCGGTTACCCCTCTCCGACCCGCGTCAAAGCGGACTTCGCGGTCACCTTCCAGTGGGACAAGGATGAATATTCCGGCTTTGAGCGCATTGTTGTTAAGATAGGCTATCCAAAGGAGCTCTACCACCTCGTCGGGCCCGGCGACGCAAAGTTCGCTCTCCAGAAGAGGGGAGAGCACAAGGGGGAGAACGGTAGGCTGCTCGTAATCGGAGGTAGCGAGGACTACTTTGGGGCACCCTACTTAGCTTCCAAAGCCGCTTCCTACATCGTTGACCTCGTTTATTTAGCGATGCCCGAGTATTCCGCGAGGAGAATCGGTGACCCCGACCTGATCCTCCGGCCGGTGGATGGGAGGAACTTCGGGCCGGAGCATGTGGATTCTCTGCTCCAACTTGCCAATAAGGTCGACGCAGTTGTCATCGGCCCCGGAATCGGCCTCGAGGAGGAAACCAAAGCCTTCGTGAGGGAATTCATCAAGCGCTGTAACAGGCCGTTCGTCATAGACGCCGACGCCCTGAAAGCTGTAGCCGGTGATTTAAGCGTTCTAAATGGCAAGACCTTCGTTTTAACTCCCCACGCCGGTGAATTCGGGTTTCTCTTCGGAGTGAAGCCCGGGGGAAGGCTCACCGATAAGGCTGGCCTCGTGATGAAAAAGGCCCGAGGAATAGGTGGTGTGATACTCCTCAAAGGCCCCTACGACATCATCAGCGACGGGAAAACCTGGAAGTACAACAAAACTGGAAACAGGGGCATGACGACAGGCGGAACAGGGGACGTCTTGGCCGGCCTCGTTGGCGCTCTTATTGCACTCGGCAATGAACCTCTGCGGGCTGCCGGTGTCGGTGCGTTCCTGAACGGCCTCGCGGGCGACATGGTGAAGGAAGAGCTCGGGGAGAACTTCACGGCTCTGGAGGTTGCTAAAAAAGTTCCTCACGCGGTTAAGTGGGTTCTGGAGTTTTGAGATGGTTCCATGGGGCGGTATCTCGCTATCTTCCTCGTTTTCCTCCTGGTTGCTTCGGCGGCTGCCTTCCTTCTGCTCTCTTCCTCAGAGGTCTATCTCGTTGAGCTTGAAGCCAGCTTCTCAAACCCGGTTGAGTTTAAGGGTGTTGAACTGCTGAAGGCCTATCCTAACGAGGTAACCCACGTTGCAGTCTTCCGCTTCGGAGAATCTCCCGAGGGGAAGACCGAGTGGAGGCTCAACGAGACCTTTGAACTGCCCGTTGATTACGTCGTCATCGAGCTGGGGGACGGATCAACGCTCTACTGCAGGGCAGGATTTCTGGACGGCCGATTCGTCTTCGGCGGCGAAACTGCCATGAAAGCCTGGAGGAAGCCCTGAGAAGAAACGTTACGGTTACGGGATGCATCAACGCCACTTACATCGGCCACCGCCTCGAGAGAGTCTATACTGGTTTTCGAGTTCAGGGCATCGAACGGAACGGCCTGTGTGAACGAGAGCGTTGAGGTTGTTGGAAGAACGTGGGGGATCTTCGCGGAGATAACTGGGACGAACGGAAGCTTTTGTCCGGTGAAGGTCATTAGCGGGACGTACCTCACCGGCGAGGTTGTTATGGTAAAGGAAGAGTGGTGAGGGTTGAGTTGAGGACGCATTTGGGTTCTCTCTTACTCAACCCTCTTTCGTCAAATGAAGTCGTTTTGCGATGGTTGAAGTCTTTTTTTTTCATGTTTGTTGTAAATTACTATTAAAAAGAAAAATTTTTAAGGACTTGAATTTTATATCCATTGAAAACTCCTGGAGGTGAACCTCTTGAAGTGGCGCCCGTTGATGGCAGTCCTTCTCGGACTGCTCTTGTTTGGAGTGACGGCAGGGAGCGCAAGCGCAACTAGTGTTCATCAAAAGGATATAACTTCACAAGTTCACTGGGCATATTCTACTCTGATCCAATATCAGGATCGTATAAACAGAGACTTTATTAATTGGTATGAGGATAATAAGAACAGTCTTCCTCCATTGACAGAAAACACTGTGGGCGAATTGTTTCAGAAGTTTTTACAGGAGAATCCTTCTGAGAGAAGTTACCTTAACGCACTGACTCTTGCACAGCAGAAGCTTTACGATTTGAATGCACTCCGTGATGATTTGGTAGTGAAAGAGCTCACTATTACACCTTTGGGTCTGTACTCTCCACAACAAAATTATGTGAAGATCAAGGTCACTATCAAGTACTTCAAGATCAAGCTTATCCGGTGGACTGTTAAGTATGGAGAACAAGACACGATAAATGTCTATTATTCTGGAAAGTATGCTAGGCAGGCATATCTAGAATTTAGTGACAATTATAAGAAAGCCAGCATAGTGGCTTGGATACTCGGACTTCCGGCATTACCCCTTTCAATGCCAGTGGCTATGGCCATATGGTCTGCAGCGGGTGGCATAATGTTTCAAGGGTTTAAGCTGGGTGACTATTGGGAATCTACTAATTATCAATATTTCTGGATAGTTACCAAAAGTAACTACTATTATCCTAACGTGGTAGTGCCTGGGATCACACTTGCGTCCAACTTTGAGGTGTATTTGTACAACAAGGCAGACCATAAATACTATATACTACCGAACACAAAATACGTTTCAATAACTGCTCCTGGGATTTCGTTATCTGCGTCAGCTGTTGCGGCTGAGATCTCAGAAGCTGCTCACAGGTTTGTAGACAATCACGGGCAGTCGTGGGTGTATGTGAAGAAGGGCTAGCTCTCGTTAGCTTTTTCAATCTTCAATATTATTTTTGATGCATCAACATTGCTGGGTGATAGAAATGGCCTCCAAAAATGCGGTTCGAGCGATCGTGTCTCTTCCGGTTGTTATCCTTGCACTTGTTATCCTCGCGGTCAGGGGGCTCTCTCCTGAAACAGTACTAGTTCTAGTCGTTCTCTGGGTCGTGGGTGTTGTCCTCCCCCGCGCTTGGGAGTTCCGGAACGGGAAACTGGAGGGGGGCTTTTTACTCCAGAACTTCCTCCTGTATACCGCTTTAGTGGTTCTCTGTGGGGTAGAGTACCTGCTCCTTGAAGAGAGCGTCTATGGAGTCTCCAAGGAGATGGTAATGTTCTTCACGGCCTGGCTTCTCAGCGGGATTTTTGAGTTCCTATGGCCAGGATTCGCGAGAACGAGTACCAACCAAGTGTCATTGTCGTAATTCTAAATTTTTGAGTGCATGGGATGTCTAAACCCTGTATTAAGGAATGGAAAATAGTGGAAGCGAAAGATTTCAGCTCATCCCGAATAGCACCAGACGGAGTGGCCGCATCGGGCGTTAGCCGGGGGCCTCGAGGTAGGCCCATTTACCGGGTCCAACCACTTGTTGACCTGATTGTCGAGGGTTCTCTAGTCACATCATCCCGACCTCGTTTGGGTGGAAGACGAGGTACTTACCTGACATAACGCCGAAGAAGTCCGCCCAGGTGTAATCCTAGATGGAGGAGTTCCATTCGTTGTCCCCACCAATACGGTGGTTTATGACTATGTTCACTATGATCTTCATATTGTGGATGTAGATGGTCCGGAAAACGGAACCTCGTGTCTCGGACGGACTCAGAGCTCTATGAGCTCCCTCACTTTCTCCGCTTTCTCACAAAGCTCGCAACTCTGGAGGAACACCAGCATGTTGAGGAGGTGGAAGAGCTCTATTTCGCTCATCTCAATCTCGGATTCTGAGATTCTCTTTATAACGGGCTGCGAGTTGAGTTCTATGCTGTTTAGGACTTCGCTGGTTAATTTCAGAAGTTTTTTTCTGTCTTTTACTTTGAAACCTGCCTTTTCGAGGATGGTGACGAGCTTCTCTGCCTCCACTTGTATGTAAGCTCGTCTGAATTCCTCTGTGCTTTCGTTAGGATCCGCCTTTATCAAAAACAGCCTTGCAACACGGGCATAGACCTTCTCATTACCTCGGGTCTCTATCTCCTCGACAAGTCCAGCCTTCTCCAGAGCCTTCACGTGCCTGTATATTGTCGTTCTGCCCTTTGACGTGGCGTCGCTGAGTTCTATGATGCTCATGGGTCTCTGTCTAAGAAGCTGCAGAATTTTAAACCTCGTGGGGTCAGAGAGCAGCTTAACCACTTCGGGATCGGTTATTATTATGACTTCTTTCACGTTTTACTCCTCCAGTTTGTCCTGGGGAGTCTCGCCCTCTTCGACTATTTTCTTTCCAGCCGCCACCATGTCGATACTGTGGACAACGCCCCCAAACTCCTCTATAGTCCTTACAATCTCATCATAGTCCAGGTTGTCACCCACCATGGTTATCTTGACGTTTTCTGTCTCTTTGTCAATTTCAACTAGGGTTATGTTGACCCCATCAACTCCCTCCAACTCGCTCAATCCAAGGGCTAGCTCGGTAACTATCGGCTGGTGGGGCTTTAAAACGTCAAGTACTAGAAGTCTTATGCCCTTACCCATGTTTTCCACCGCTCTTATTTCTTTAGGATTTCCCCAAGTTTCTTAAGGAGCCCCATTACCTCTTCGTCTCTTCCCATCCTGGCCATCGAGAGCCACTCTATTGCATGGATTATGTCCTCATTTGAGAACTCTTTGAGGTCTTCTTCACACTCTTCTATCTCTCTGGATATTTCCGTCTTGTACTCGTGCTCCTTCTTGAGCAGCTCGTCCATTATATTTAGGAGTTCATCGTCGTCGAATTTGTAGCCGAGGGCGTGGAATATCTCCAGCTTTGTTTTGAGCCTGGAACGGGCAAAGTACCGTAGCTCCTCGTCCCCGAGGTAGAGGTTTATATAGAAGGCATCCGCGGTTCTCCCGTAGTACTTTTCAACGAGGTTACCCTTCATCTCGGTTCTTTTCACCTCAACAAGACCCGCCTCTTTGAGCTTCTCGATGTGGTGGTATATCGTCTGCGGCGTCTTCCCGAGTATCTCGCTGAGCTGTGATATCGTCATCTCTTTGTTGCGTAGAAGGCTGAGTATCTTTCTCCTAGTGTCTTCAAGCATTAATTTTATGACCTCCGGGTCGGTGATCACCTTCACCTTCGCCATAGTCCTCACCAATTTAAACGCTCTAATGCCCTTTTGAGCGTTCCACAATATAACTCTTTCCCCAGTTACCTTTATAAATGTAAAGTCGAACTAATTTCACCGGATTGATGGATAATATATCCAAAATTGGCCCGAACGCTTAAAAGGACTTCCCCGAAAAAACTTCGGAGGTGTAAAGCAATGGGGGCTCTAGATCTTGACTTCCTGTTTTATCCTGAGAGCGTTGCGGTCATTGGAGCATCGAATGTGCCTGGAAAGATAGGAAACTCCATAATGCACTCCGTGACGTTGCGTTTTAATGGAAAAGTCTACCCCATCAACGTCAAGGGTGGTGAAATAGAGGTCAACGGAAGGAAGTTCCGGGTTTATAGAAGCATCCAAGAGGTTCCAGATGAAATAGACGTCGCGGTTATAGCGGTTCCGGCCAAGTTCGTTCCCGATGTCATCGATGACTGCGGAAGGAAGGGCGTTAAAGCTGCTGTAGTAATAAGCGCGGGCTTTAAAGAGGCTGGGAGGAGTGACCTTGAGGAGGAGCTCGTCAAGAGGGCCAGGAAGTGGGGCATAAGGGTGGTCGGACCGAACTGCCTTGGCGTTACCAACCTCGAGAACGGCTTCGACTGCAACTTCAATCCGCCGGAGAGGCAGGCCAGGCCGCCTTTCGGAAAGGTCGCCTTCATGAGCCAGAGCGGTGCCTTTGGCGCTGCCATCCTCGACTGGGCGGCCAGAGAGAAGATTGGCATGAGCAAGTTCATCAGCCTCGGCAACATGGCCGATTTAGATGAGAGCGACTTCATGGCCTACCTCGGCGACGACCCGAAGACCGGCGTTATCACAGGCTACATCGAGGGGGTGAAGGACGGGAGGAAGTTTTTCAACACTGCCAAGGAGGTCACGCTTAAGAAGCCCGTCGTGATACTCAAGAGCGGCAGGACAGAGGCCGGGGCCATGGCAGCTGCAAGCCACACTGGTTCCCTCGCTGGGGCCTACAGGATTTACCTGGCGGCCTTTGAGCAGACCGGCGTCTTAGAGGCTAAAACGATGAGGCAGCTCTTCAACTACGCGAAGGCCTTAGCCATGCAGAAGCCGGCCAAGGGTGACCGGGTTGCCATAGTCACCAACGGCGGCGGCGCCGGCGTCATGATGAGCGACGGCCTGCTTGAGAGGGGCCTTAAGCTCGCCGAGCTTAGCGAGAAGACCAGGGAGCGCTTCAAGAAGGACATCGAAGAGGGCAAGCTTCCGCACCACATGAGCTACAAGAACCCGATTGATGTTATCGGCGACGCCCCGTCGAGCCGCTACGAAATAGCCATGCGCTACGCCCTCGAGGATTCGAACGTCGACGTTCTCGTCGTTATAGCGCTCTTCCAGAGCCCGGCCCTCGACAAGGCCATAGTCGAGGCCATGGAGAGGATGAAGGCCTATGGCAAGCCCATAGTCTTCGTCGCTCCCGGTGGAGATTATCCCCACAAGATGGCCAGGAACATCGAGCAGAAGGGCATTCCGGTCTACGAGACCACCGAGGATGCCGTTGACGCTGTCTACGCCCTCGTTAAGTACGGCGAATGGCTGGGGGAGAACGGGAAGCTCTGAATCCCTTTCTTCTTCATTATTCTCAATATCTGGAGTCCGACTACCCTTTTGAAGTCCTCATTGAACGTGGCGATTTTTTCTATGCCATAGAACTCGCAGGTCAAAGAAAACGTTGTCCTCACCACTCATCTTCAATCTCCTCAATAATCCCCTCTTTTTCTAAGTTTTACAACCTCGAACGTCCTCTTGGAGAGTCTCATCGACCTTGGTTTTTCTAAGCACGATTATATAAACACGGTTAGAGTTTTTTTCAATGGATGGAAAACTTTAAATCCTCCTTCTCCCCTTCTTACCCCATGCGCGGTGGTCGCTTTTGGCCCTGGTGAAACCGAGGTATTCCTGACCGCCCTATTCTGGAGTCTCGTTTCCACTGGAGACGGAGGTGTTTGAATGGACGAGTTTAAGGTCACTCCCTGGGACGTTGAGGGTGTAGTGGACTATGCAAAGCTCATAGAGGAGTTCGGGACCAGCCCTCTCACCGACGAACTGATAGAGAAAACGGCCGAGCTGACAAGGAGTGAACTTCCGATATTCTTCAGGAGGCGCTTTTTCTTCTCCCACAGGGACTACGATAAAGTTTTAGCAGACTACGGGGCCGGAAAGGGCTTTTTCCTCTACACAGGCAGGGGCCCGAGTGGTCCGATGCACATAGGACACATAATACCGTTCTACGCCACGAAGTGGCTCCAGGAGAAGTTTGGGGTGAATCTCTACGTCCAGATAACCGACGACGAGAAGTTCCTCTTCAAGGAGAAGCTCACATTCGATGATACGAAGAGATGGGCCTACGAAAACATTCTCGACATCATAGCTGTCGGCTTCGACCCGGACAGGACGTTTATCTTCCAGGACAGTGAATTCACCAAGATTTATGAAATGGCCATTCCGATAGCCAAGAAGATAAACTTCTCAATGGCGAGGGCTGTTTTTGGCTTCAACGAGCAGAGCAAGATTGGAATGATATTCTACCCTGCGATACAGGCGGCACCGACATTCTTCGAGAAGAGGCGCTGTCTTATCCCGGCGGCAATAGACCAGGACCCCTACTGGAGGCTTCAAAGGGACTTCGCGGAAAGTTTGGGTTACTACAAGACGGCAGCGATACACTCCAAGTTCGTGCCTGGCCTTACAAGCCTCGGCGGCAAGATGAGCGCGTCTAAACCAGAAACTGCCGTCTACCTTACAGACGACCCGGGGGAAGCTGGCAAGAAGGTATGGAAGTTCGCATTAACGGGCGGAAGGGCCACAGCGAAGGAGCAGAGGGAGAAAGGAGGAGAGCCCGAGAAGTGCGTCGTTTTCAAGTGGTTCGAGATATTCTTCGAGCCGGACGACGAGAAGCTCATGGAGCGCTATAGGGCGTGCAAGAGCGGCGAGCTCCTCTGCGGTCAGTGCAAGCGTGAGCTGATCGAGAGGGTCCAGAAGTTCCTCAGGGAGCACCAGGAGAGGAGAAAGAAGGCCGAAAAGCAGGTCGAGAAGTTCAAGTACACCGGCGAACTCGCGAGGGAGCAGTGGGATAAGGCGGTGCCGGAGCCTCTGAGGAGCTGATGCCCCCACAACCTTTTTATATGTGACTACTTTTTCATGTTAGGGCGCTGGCGGATGGGGTTCGACAGGTGGTTTCTGGTAATTCTGGCGTTCTTTCTCTCCCTCCCGGTCGTTTCGGCCCATTACTATGTGGTTCTAGATGAGGATCTATCCTACCTTAAACCCTACGCCGCCGAGATTGCCGGTCTTCACAATGGAAGTCTGGTGGTTTCTAACTTCTCAAATCTGAGCTTCTTGAGTGCCGATGATTACGCTCTGTTTGTAGTTGGGCGCTCCCGTTTCAACGAAGGCTTCGTTTATTCCGTGTACAAACGCCTTGATTTTGACGGCGATGGAATATACGATCCTGTCCTTGGTTTTCTACCAATCTGGGGCGCTGATGACCTAGTCCGGTTTTGGTGGGCAGTGATTGACTTCAAACCGGCCCGGGCAGTCTTCGTCCAATACGGAGAGGTGGATTGGAAAGGCTTTCAAAGGCTCTCTGAAAACTCTTCTCTCATCTGGTTGGAGGGACATGGGGGCCCCGAGGGGATCAGCATGGGCTCATGGGACCTGTATCCTTCGAACCTTGGGAATGTGGCGGGTAAGGCCTTTGTTCTGGAGTCCTGTGACGTCGGAAAGATATGGGAGACTGAGGATCCACTCGTCACAGCGCTTATACGGGCGGGTTCGCCCGCTGTCGTTGCCTCGATTGATATGGGCGGGGTTTCCTATCTCCCCAAGACTTTTTGGGCATCGGGATATCCCCTCGGAAAGCTCGTTCAGATCAGCAACGCCTATTTCCTGAAGGTGGGGGTACCCGCGAAGGCAGTTCTTTTCGGGGATCCGTCAGTTGTTCCGGTAAATTCAAGCGGTCGGAATCTTGTGGTGAGCCCTGCCGTTGGCATCTACGCGAGAATATTTCCCAGCGTGAACGGGTATATCTACACTCCGGGAGAGCCGGGATTGGGGGCAATGATAAGGGCTTACGGCAATCTCTTTTCCGTCATGGACTTGTGGAGGGGCGTTTTCACTATGAAGGGTGCTGGATCGTCAATGGTCCTCGTTTCACTCTTTGTATTTATCCTTTTTCGCCCCAATAGGCGTGATATAATCCTTTCTGGCCTCTCAGCAGTGGCCTCATTCGTCATCCTTGGAGTTTTAATGGGGTATCCTCCCCTTGGAACATCGTTCAGTATCGTGTTGTTTTGGACGTTGGTAGCTCTTTTCGCAGGAAAAAAAGCGAGTGTGGGTTTGATAGTTTTGTTCTTGCCCCCGGCGACGATAACCTTGATGGCGGTTCTCTCAGGGATAGCAACGCTGCATTATGGATTTTTCCTGGTGATTATTTCCCTCACGAGCTCGCTTATTGTGTTTGCACTTTTTATCCTTTTTAAGGGTGTTTTTGGGAGGCTCCTCAGCCCCTAAACCCCCACTCCTCCTCGAAATCCTTTTCCTCCGTCTTCAGCTCGACCCGGAAACTTTCCTCAGCCGAGATATCGGATCTGAACCTCAGGTCCAGGATGGCTTTGAGGATAAATTTGCCGTGGCCCAGGAGCAGGGTATCCCTGCCGAGCTTCCCAATGAGAAGCCTCTGGCTGAGGTGTTATAGCCGCTAACGATGAGAACTCTCTCCCCCGGAAGCGTTGGGTGGCTGAATTCGAAGGTCTTTCCCGTCCCTTCACCCTTTCGTAATCGAAGCCCTCCTTCGCGATGACACCTTGACCCTCATCGCCTTTGAGAGACTGGAATAGGCCCTGCCTCTTATGAAGCGGCCTTCCCCTTCAAAGCTCACCTCGGCCGCATTTTCGCCGTCGGAGACCCCAGGGTTCCGTTTCCGATAACGCTGCCATTATTCGTCAGAAAGGCGAGGATGACGTCCCCGTAGGGTTCGCTGATTATCCTAACGGCCGGAACTACCAGCTTTCCGGTGTCATCCCTGTGAACCGTTACCGTGAACTCACTATCCATAAACTCCAGACCGCTTCCCCTGAGCCTTTCGGCCGGTGTGAACTTTCTGCTCGTGTGGTACGTTCTGTTCCTCCCGCCGCTCCACCATCCACTCACCTCTATCGTGTCCCTCTCAAACTCGAGCTCCTCCGGGAATGAGACCATCTTTCCCGACGTGGATAGGAGAGAGGAAAGGGCCTCCGCTCTCTTTCCCTCGGCCATTGAGAGCATGGCCTCTTAACCCCGATTCCGAAGATCAGAATAAAGACGGCCGTGAACAGAAGGGGGAAGAAAAGCCCCGTCCCGGCCTCGGCTCAGAGATAAATCCCCGGAATCATGACGAGTAAGGCGAAGGTTACCATAAAGGCTATCGCAAGGTTGCTTCCCCTCTCCTTTATGAGGATGACGTCCATACTATCACGGGGTTCCTTATGTAGGGTTGGTGTTATTACGGTTTTGGGGATAAAGTTTAATTGGACTTTGTCCCTTTATCACTGGAGGTGACTACATGGTTAGACTCCCCTTCCGCGACACGTACTACGATTTGAGGCCGACCAAAATCATTGCTTTGGCCAAGAACTACGCCGAGCACGCGAAGGAGATGGAGAGCGACGTCCCGGAGAAGCCGATAATCTTCCTCAAACCGCCTTCGGCCCTAATCGGCCCTGGTGAGCCTATAATCCTACCCAGAATGAGCAAAAGGGTTGACCACGAGGTCGAGCTGGCGGTGATAATCGGGAAGCGTGCAAAGCGTGTTCCAGCCGAGAAGGCGATGGATCACGTCCTCGGCTACACAATACTCCTTGACATAACCGCTCGCGACCTGCAGGCCGAGGCGAGGGAGAAGGGCCTCCCTTGGAGCCTCTCGAAGGGCTTCGACACCTTCGCCCCCGTCGGCCCGAGGGTCGTTGACAGGCGTGAGCTGGACATATCGAACCTTGAAATTGGTCTGAAGGTGAACGGGGAGCTGAGACAGCTTGGCTGCACCAGTCAGATGGTCTTCACGGTTCCGGAGATAATAGAGTACGTGAGCTCTGTTATGACCCTAGAGCCGGGTGACATAATAGCGACGGGCACACCGGCGGGAGTCGGCCCGCTGAGGCACGGAGACAAAGTCGAGGCGTGGATAGAGGGCATCGGAAAAGTGGAATTCGACGTCCTGAGCGAGGGCTCGATACTCTGCTGATTTCACTTCCTGTCCACGAGCTTTACAGAAATCCACTGCATTCCTTTTTCCTCGTTTTTGACGACGAGAAGGTAGTCTCCCTCGGGAATCTTGACGTCATTGAACTCCACTCTCTTTACGTGCTCCCAGGCTTTATAGTGCTCAAAGGATTCCCTTTCCTTGAACTTCTTGAAGTCCTCCTTTGTGAGTATGTAGACGCTAACGTTTCCATTTGCCTTTATGTAACCGCTGAGCGTCGAGTTCCCGAGGAGGTTGTATTCCTTGTAGTCCTCAAGGTTGGTCTTCCACTCGTAGTTTATGTTTCCGTAGTGGTTCACGAGGTAGTTCACGCCGAGCCCTATTAAAGCTACCAACCCTACCATGAGAACGGCCACCGCGGACTTCTTCATGACACCACCGATAAATACATGAAATACAACTTAAAAAAGTTTTTGTGTCATTCTATCACGTAGGCATGAACCATCAGCCCGCCGTGGCCGATCAGGCGGTGATGGAGGATTTTGAAGCCGTTCTCCCCTATCGCCCTCTCTATCGCCCTCTTCTCCGTCGTTATGAAGACGCCGCGCTTCTCAAGGACTTTGGCAAGTTCGCTGAAGAAATCCATGTAAAGCTTTGGAATCATACTTTTCCTCCCTATTTTGAGACCGTAGGGAAGGTTGCTGACGGCGAAATCAACCCTATCAACGTGCTCTCTCAGCCTCGTCGCGTCCCCAAGGATGAATTCTATTTTCCCGTGAACTCCCGCGCTCAGGGCGTTCATCTTAGCTCCATGAAGGTGCTTTCTGAACTTCTCAAGGCAGATTATCCTTCCAGCGTAGCCCCTAAGAGCCAGCTCAATCGGAATCGTTCCAGAGCCGCAGAACGGGTCAATGAATGAACCTCCATCCGGATTGGCCAGCTCTATCAACGCGTTCGCTATGCTGGCCTTTAGATGTGCTGGGTGGTCGTAGACACGCCACGGCCTCTTGTGGAGGGAGGAATTCCCAGTGGTGTCAATTCCAAGGAAAAATACCTCCCCAATAAGCTCGGCCCTGAAGATTACCGCCGGGTGGTCGAGGTTCACCCTTGGCCTTCCAAACCGCTCTAAGCGCTCGAATATAGCCTTCCCAACTGTTTTGGCAACATCAACGCTCGTTATCTTGTGCTCACCCTTCCTAAAGCTCCTGACTGCAAAGGGCTCGCTCACCTTCACGAAGCGCTCCACGGGAAGGGAAGCCACGAAATTTTCAATTCTGCCTAACGCTCCCTCTGGTTCGTCCTCTCCAATCCCCCCAAATCTGTCACTAGCTATCTCGACTATGACCCTGTGGAGGAGCCTTGAGCGCTCGTTCAGATATGTGGAAACGCTCAGCTCCCTCTTCCTTCCCTTCTCGTCGGTGTAGAAGGCCTCGCCAACCTCCGCCAGAACGCGACCTTCGACACCGAGCGGCTTCTCCTCCACTCGAAACGGAACTCCAAGTTCCCCCAGCAGTGAACGAATCTCTGCACAGGCCAAATCCTCAATCCCTCTGGATGTCGTTAGGATTAGTCTCATGATTGGCGCTTTCTGGCACTTCTTAAAAGGCTTTGGTTGGGAAGCCTTAAATATTCCAAAGGAGAACTCTCTCCCATGAGGGAGTCTTGGCGCTTTAGGAGGCTCGTTTTCTTGGTCTTCTCGGTGATTCCTGTTATCTCTGCGCTAGTCCACTACCCTCCTATAATGGACGCGGTAGGGAGAGTCATGAGCTTTATTGGTCTGGTAATCATAATGCTCTCCGGGGCAATGGCCATTTACATCCACTCCCTCTTCCCTAAGAAGCACAACAGACCTGAGGACTTTGGGAAGCTTCTCAAAGACGGACTCTACCGCTTTGTGAGGCATCCATTTTATTCGGCCTTCATATTCCTTGGCTTTGGGATTGCCCTCTTCTTTACCAGCGTTCCCGGAATGATTGCCTCGCTCCTCATGGTCCCCCTCTGGGAGAGACTCGCCGAAATGGAGGAGAGGGAACTCTTAGAATACTGGGGCAAGGAATACGAGGAGTTCATGGAAACCAGAGGCAGGTTCCTGCCGAAGGCCGACTCCTGCCCGGGCAGATCCCTTCTTGTGTTGGCAACCTTCTTCTTCGGCTATTTTACTCTCTACGGCCTCAAGGCGCTTTTCGTTGACAGCTACACGGTTGAATTCTTCATCCGGGCAGGCGTTCTCCTCATCCTGACCATCGGCTTCGT
Organism: Thermococcus sp.; assembly: GCA_027074805.1. Taxonomy (GTDB): domain Archaea; phylum Methanobacteriota_B; class Thermococci; order Thermococcales; family Thermococcaceae; genus Thermococcus. The sequence continues at coordinate 16,202 of JALTCK010000149.1, forward strand.
CCTTCTCATATCAAAATCCCTGGGAATAAAGGTCGACTTCGGCTTAAGAAGGGATGGAATCTGGAAGAGCTTCCTACTTGCCTCGGCCCTCTCACTGCCCAGCCCGCTCCTTCAGCTTCAAGAGGGGAACTTTCACAGCTTCCAAGTTTATGCTCCTCTATTTCTGATATTCCTCTCCTACCTGCTCTTCGCCATTTACACTTTCTCCGTTTTCGTTGCCTTCCCAGTCGAGGTTTTAGATCCGTGCGGAAGGCTCTGGCTGATTGTTCCGCCGCTCTTTCTCTTCGTTTACGACAGCTACTTCTTCAACGCGGGAAAGATGCCTCCACTCGGCGACCTCATCCTGTTCGTTCTTTTGTACCCAGTCGTCTACAGGAAGACGAGAAACGTCGCCGGGATTATTCTAGCCTACCTTTTCATAGCGGAATGGGATCCCTGGTGGGCCTTTGGGATCGCTTACGGGTGGGATGCCTTTAAACTCGCCGGGCTGGCTAGGGTTGGCCTTTCTCTGCTCTCGGCATTCCTCCTTCTGTTCATTAAACGGACTCTGAAACAAACCTTTTAAAATCCGGTTCATCTAACTCCGGCTTGTAAGGTGATAAAGTATGATCGAAGTTCG
>JALTCK010000150.1 GCA_027074805.1 Thermococcus sp.
GAGAGAGCTGGCGAAGGGGAGCGGCTACCGCGTGTATGCCGGGATCGCCTAGCCTGGGATGGCGCGGGCCTTGAGAGCCCGTGTCCGCTTGGACACCGGGGTTCAAATCCCCGTCCCGGCGCCAAAATCCCTTTAATCTCGTACCAAAGGGATGTGGAGGTGTGTTGATAATGAGTGACAATTTCAGGCACATCGTCCGCGTAGCGGGCGTTGATTTGAATGGAAACAAGCAACTAAGATGGGCTCTCACAGGAATAAAAGGAATAGGCATAAACTTCGCCACGATGGTGCTCAGAGTGGGTGGCATAGACCCCTACATGAAGACCGGCTACCTGACCGACGAGCAGGTTAAAAAGATCGAGAAAATACTCGAAGACCCGGTTGCCCACGGAATTCCGGCCTGGGCCGTCAACAGGCCTAAAGACTACGAGACCGGCAAGGACAGGCACCTTATCACGGCTAAGCTTGCCATGGCTTGGCGTGAGGACGTCAACAGGTTGCGCAGGATCCGCGCTTACCGCGGCATCAGGCTTGAGCGTGGCTTACCTGTGCGCGGCCAGAGGACGAGATCGAACTTCAGGCACGGAACGACTCTTGGAGTAAGCAGGAGAAAGAAGTGAGGTGGTGAAGGATGGGGGACCCCAAGAGACAGAGGAAGAGGTATGAGACTCCCTCTCACCCGTGGATTAAAGAGAGACTCGACCGCGAGAGAGTCCTCATGAAGAAATACGCCCTCAAGAACAAGAAGGAGCTCTGGCGCCACGAGACCCAGCTCAAGAACTTCAGGCGTAGGGCCAGGCGCCTTCTTGCCGCTCGTGGCAGGCAGGCCGAGATCGAGAGGGCCCAGCTCCTTCAGAGGCTCAACAGGCTCGGCCTCCTTCCGGCCGATGCGGTGCTCGATGACGTTCTCTCCCTCACCGTTGAGGACGTCCTAGACAGAAGGCTGCAAACTATTGTCTTCAAGAAGGGCCTCGCAAGGACCATAAGACAGGCCAGGCAGCTCATAGTCCACGGTCACATAGAGGTAAACGGTCAGATAATCCGCTCCCCAGGGTATCTGGTTCTCAAAGAGGAGGAGGATGCAATCATTTACTCCAAGACATCTCCCTTCGCTAAGGAGAGCCATCCCGAGAGGATGGTTATTGAACAGGCTAAGCAGGGTGGTGAGGCATGAGCGAGGAACAGGCTCAGCAGGTTAACCTTAAGAAGAAGGACAAGTGGGGAGTCGCTCACATATACTCTTCCTACAACAACACCATCATCCACATCACAGACCTCACTGGAGCTGAGACTGTCTCAAGATGGAGTGGTGGTATGGTCGTTAAGGCTGACAGGGACGAGCCCTCCCCGTACGCTGCAATGATAGCTGCAAGAAGGGCCGCTGAGGAGGCCATGGAGAAGGGCTTCGTCGGCGTTCACATCAAGGTCCGCGCCCCGGGAGGAAGCAAAAGCAAGAGCCCGGGACCGGGTGCCCAGGCCGCCATCAGGGCCCTCGCGAGGGCAGGACTGAGGATTGGACGGGTTGAGGACGTCACCCCAATTCCCCACGACGGCACCAGGCCGAAGGGTGGAAGAAGGGGCAGGCGTGTCTGACCCCCTACAACCTCTTTTTTGGTGGTGCAAATGGAACCGAAGTTTCAGATTCTTGAAAAAAGATCCGATTCGATTAAGTTCATCGTTGAGGGCATTGACATCCCCTTCGCCAACGCTCTTAGGAGGACGATTCTCGCCGAGGTTCCTACCTTCGCCGTTGACGAGGTCGAGTTCTTCGAGAACGATTCGGCGCTCTTCGACGAAATAATCGCCCACAGACTGGCGATGATTCCGCTCACCACCCCGGTCGAGAGGTTTTCACTTGATTCCCTTGAGCTTGACGACTACACCGTTACCCTCTCCCTTGAGGCTGAGGGACCTGGAATGGTCTACTCCGGCGACCTCAAGAGCAGTGACGGGGGAGTTAAACCTGCCAACGAGAACATCCCGATAGTCAAGCTCGCCGAGGGTCAGAGACTTACCCTCAATGCCTTCGCCAAGCTCGGCAGAGGCAAGGACCACGCTAAGTGGCAGCCGGGCTTCGTTTACTACAAGTACCTCACGAAGATTCACACCAGCAAGGAAGTTCCCGACTGGAAGGAGATCAAAAAGCTCGCCGAGAAGCGCGGTTTACCTGTTGAAGAAAAGGATGACGAGGTAATCATCACCACTACCAAGGCCTTCTACCTTCCCAGGAAGTTCGAGACATATGAGGGCGATAAGATACGTGAGGAAGTTGTGCCCAACAGCTTCGTCTTTACCGTCGAAAGCAACGGAGAGCTCCCCGTTGGGAAAATGGTGGCCATAGCGCTTAAGATACTCATGAGAAAGAGCGATAGATTTATAAACGAACTCCATAAATTAGCGTCCGACTGACGCGGGGGTAGCCGAGCCTGGTCAAAGGCGCGGGATTCAGGGTCCCGTCCCGTAGGGGTTCCGGGGTTCAAATCCCCGCCCCCGCACCATAATGATCACCCCGTCCACTGTCGGTTTCCCTGCGAGAGCGATAAGGAGGTATGTTCATGGTTAAGAGAACTGGTCCAACGGACATAAATCTGAGGAGGCTCATCCGCTACCTCAGAAAGAAGTCCAATGAGGAAGGAGTTAAGATATGGAAGGACGTAGCCTGGCGCCTTGAGAGACCCAGGAGGCAGAGGGCTGAAGTGAACGTCAGCAGGATAAACCGTTATACCAAGGAGGGCGACGTTATTATCGTCCCGGGAAGCGTACTCGGTGCAGGTAAACTAGAGCACAAGGTCACCGTTGCAGCTTGGAAGTTCAGCGAAATCGCGAGGAAGAAGATAGTCGAGGCCGGTGGGGAGGTCCTCACGATTGAGGAGCTCGTCGAGAGAAACCCGAGGGGTAGTGGAGTAATCATAATGGAGTGATGAGCCATGAGGATAATTAACGCTGAGGGACTCATACTCGGAAGGCTCGCCTCGAAGGTCGCCAAGATGCTCCTCGAGGGCGAGGAGGTCGTCATAGTCAACGCCGAGAAAGCCATAATCACAGGCAACAGAGAGGATATATTCGCAAAGTACAAACAGAGGACCGAGCTAAGAACCAGGACGAACCCGAGAAAGGGCCCGTTCTACCCGAAGAGAAGCGACGAGATAGTCAGGAGAACAGTAAGGGGAATGCTCCCCTGGAAGACCGACCGGGGAAGGAGGGCTTTCAAGAGGCTCAGGGTTTACGTTGGCGTTCCCAGGGAGTTTGAGGGCAAAGAGCTTGAGACGATAAGCGAGGCGCACATGTCGAGGCTTGCAACTCCAAAGTACGTTACAGTTGGTGAGGTTGCCAAGTTCCTTGGAGGAAAATTCTGAGGTGAGAGAAAATGAAAGTCATCCAGACTGCTGGTAAGAGAAAGACGGCCATTGCGAGGGCCACCATCAGGGAAGGAAAAGGCCGCGTGAGGATTAACCATAAGCCAGTTGAGATAATCGAGCCAGAGATAGCGCGTTTCACCATCATGGAACCGCTCGTCCTAGCCGGCGAGGGAATCGTGAGCAAGGTCGACATCGACGTCAAGGTCGAGGGTGGAGGTTTCATGGGGCAGGCCGAGGCCGCGCGCGTCGCAATAGCTCGCGCGTTGGTTGAGTGGACCAGCGACATGAATCTTAAGGAAAAGTTTATGAAGTACGACAGAACTATGCTGGTCGGTGACAGCAGGAGGACGGAGCCCCACAAGCCCAACCGCTCCACTAAGGGCCCGAGAGCCAAGAGGCAGAAGTCATACCGCTGATCTCTTTAAACATTTGAGGTGATAGGGGTGATAGTCCCCGTAAGGTGTTTCACGTGTGGAAGGGTCATAGGAGACAAGTACTATGAGTTTAAAGCCCGAGTCGAGAAGGGCGAAGACCCAGAAAAGGTCCTTGATGATCTCGGGGTTGAGAGGTACTGCTGCAGGAGAACGCTCCTCAGCCACGTCGAGTTGATAGATCAGGTCATGGTTTACAAGGTCTACTGAAAAACCACATTTCTGGGGGGCCGTGGGGTAGCTTGGTCTATCCTCCCGGCTTGGGGTGCCGGAGACCCGGGTTCAAATCCCGGCGGCCCCACCAAATTTGAATGGAAAGGATGGATGGACCAGCAGGGGTGAGGAAAATGTTTACGTACACCCGCTTTGAGAAGGCCCGCATAATAGGTGCGAGGGCCCTTCAGATAGCGATGGGTGCGCCCATCCTCATAGACGTTCCGGAAGGCATCACGCCTCTCGAGGCGGCTCTCCTCGAGTTCGAGAAAGGAATAATCCCGCTCACAGTAATAAGGCCGAGCTGATGAAAATGAGTGTGATAGAAAACGTAATCGGCAGGGTTGCAGTACTCAGGGGTGGGAGGTACTCCGTTGAGGTAGACGTCATCACCAACTCGAGCTTTGGTCGCTTTGCTGCGCCTATAGACGAAGATCCGGGCCTCTACATAGCGGAGGCCCACAGGGCCGTCAGCGAGGTAGATGAGATAATTGGCCCAGAGCTCATAGGTTTCGACGCAAGTGAACAAGAGCTCATAGACAGCTACCTCTGGGAGATAGATGGAACGGAGGACTTCAGCCACATAGGGGCAAACACAGCTTTGGCCGTCTCGGTGGCAGCCGCTAAGGCAGCGGCTAACGTGAAGAGAATGCCCCTTTACAGTTACATCGGCGGAACCTTTACGACCGAGCTGCCAGTGCCCATACTTGAAATAGGCTCAGGAGAGAGGTTTGAGTATTATGTAATGGTCCGCGACCTCATGGAGATAACGGACGTCGTAGATGCAGCCAACAGTGTACTGGATCACGTTGAGGGAAGTGGAGTTGCATCGATTTCAAGGGCAACCGAGAAGGCTGCCGAAGAGCTCGGTCTCGAGATAGCCCTTGGTCTCGTTCAGAAGGTTCCGATAGAGACTGCGGAGTTGCTCTCTACGGTTGAAGACAACAATGTTGCGTATATAAAACCCCTTGGCGGCGAGGAGCTCTTCCTCGAGCTAATATCCGGAACCCATGAGGTTTTCGTAGATGGTGAGTACCTGTTCAGAGAGAAAAACATACTTGACCGGCGTTATTATAACGCGCTCTCTATAAAACCGATAAACCTCGGCACACTCACCGACTTATATAACATCGTCAACGACGCCAAGTCGGAGAGGATAGTTCCGATCCTCGCGGAGGCTCGATACGAGTCCTCCGATGAGGCCCTTGCCCACCTCGCAGTGGGCCTGAGGTGCCCCGCGGTGGTGCTCCGTAGGGACTCCATCGCGAAGCTTAACGAGCTGATAAGGATTGCCGAAGATTTGGGTGAAAGGGGCAGGATAATAACCTTTGAAGGATGAGGAGGTGTGAAGGATGGAGGACTATCTTGTTCCACTCGACCAATACCTTGCTGCCGGTGTCCACATAGGCACCCAGCAGAAGACCCAGGACATGAAGAAGTTTATTTACCGCGTCAGGCAGGACGGGCTCTACGTCCTTGACGTCAGGAAGACCGACGAGCGCTTGAGAGTCGCCGGCAAGTTTCTTGCCAAGTTCGACCCTGAAAGCGTGCTGGCCGTTAGCGTCAGGCTCTACGGCCAGAGGCCCGTCAAGAAGTTCGGTGAGGTCACCGGTGCGAGGTCAATCCCCGGCCGTTTCCTGCCTGGAACCATGACCAACCCGCAGGTCAAGAACTTCATTGAGCCAGACGTTCTCATCGTTACAGACCCGAGGGCGGACCACCAGGCCATGAAGGAGGCCATAGAGATCGGCATACCTATAGTCGCCCTAGTTGATACTGAGAACTTCCTGAGCTACGTTGATGTCGCCATACCCACCAACAACAAGGGTAGGAAGGCTCTGGCGCTCATCTACTGGATCCTTGCGAGGGAGGTCCTCTTCAATAGGAAGGAGATCGAAAGCAGGGAGGACTTCAAGGTTCCTCTCGAGGAATTTGAGATGAGGATCATCAGAACCTGAGGGGAAGGTTTTTAATCCCACTTGCTTTACATCCCTCGCGCGGGGGTGCCCGAGCCTGGCCAAAGGGGGCGGACTTAAGATCCGCTGCCGCAGGGCTGCGCGGGTTCGAATCCCGTCCCCCGCACCAAAGCTTTAAAAATGCGGAGATGAATGAGAAAACGGTTTAAGATCATGAGGTGATCACGATGGCGAGATTCCCCGAAGCTGAGGCAAGGATATTTAGGAAGTACATCTGCATGCGCTGTGGCGCTACCAATCCTTGGAAGGCTAAGAAATGCAGAAAGTGTGGTTATAAGGGCCTCAGGCCCAAGGCAAGGGAGCCACGCGGTGGAATGGGACGCTGATCCCATCTAGTTTTTAAATTTTCATTTCATCCTTTGAGTTTCTTTATAGTTTCTTCCAAGAAGTGGATTCCTTCTTCCAGGAGTCTCTCGCCTTCTGGTGTGAGCCGGTAGTATTTTCTGGACGGTTTCCCTGTTTGGCTCTCCTGCCACTCTGCCGTTACATATCCATCCTTTTCCAGCTTGTAGAGGACAACGTAGGAGCTTACGGTTGCAGGTTCAAATTTGAAGGCCTCTTTTATTTTTTCCTTCAGCTCGTAGGCGTACATCGGTCTCTCCTTAAGGAGTCTGAGGATGTAGAGCCAGAGGACTTCCTTGGTGATCTTGGTTTTGAGTCTTTCCATGGGACTCGTCATTTTCTCACCCACTTTTATGATCTGCAAATATTTTGGTCTCATTTAATTTAAACGTTTTGCCAAAACATTTTTACCTTTTTGAGGTATATCCCTTTGTGGAGGTGAAAATCATGGAGTTCAACCTGAACGCCATGTTTGGGGACATGGGTGTTGGTGCCGTTGTGGGCTTTATAACAGGGTTTGCACTGAAGAAGATAATGAAGCTGGCCATGGCTATAATCGGGGCTTATCTCCTTAGCCTCTTCTGGCTCCAGCAGAAGGGGGTCATTGTGATCGACAAGGAAAAACTCTTCAACCTAGCGGCTGGGTGGAGCAGCGAAATACTTACTCTCGGCGAGAAGATCATGGGGATACTCCCGGGCACGACAGCCTTTCTGGCTGGCTTTTACATAGGATTCCGAAAGGGCTGAATCCCGACCTCTAATTTTCCAACCCATACTGGGATCAAAATGGGAAAGAGGCCTTAGAAAAGGAGGCATACATCAAACCTTTCCGTGGTAGAGGGTCTTTATGATCTCTTCCGGGAGGCCCTCTCTTTTAATTCTCTCTTCGATTAGTTTCTTGTTGTAATCCACCTCAATGAACTTGGTGTGGAGGGTGTCGATATCGATTAGGGCAAAGGTTGCTCTATGTTCCCTTCCAGATGGATAACCTATGCTCCCGGGGCAGACCACCCTTCCGTAGCGTGTCATGGCGTTGACAGGATATTTGGGTGAGGCGGTGAGGAGGATTTCGTAATCCTTCACCGGGCGCATGATGGTCTCGTAGTAGCTCGGAGGCTGTTCTGGGAGCACCTTGCCATGGAACGGGTCGAGCGGGCTTCCGTACACGCCGAATATGGCGTTCTTTCCGACCTTGTCGACGAGATAAATGGGCAGGTCCCTTATGAATTCTCTACCTTCGTGCCCCAGTCTCTCCCACGTGTACTTAAGCGCTCTCTTGATGTAGTCCGGATAGTCAACCCTTTCTATGAAATCAGGTCCCTTTGCGTGGGGGTCGCTCTCGGCTATGACCTGATCGAATTCACCCCGGATGACCTTGACCCTGTTGTTTCTTATGAGGTCGTCGAGTGCGTCTATAACTTCCCTCGGATACGGGAAGAGGCCGACTATGTTTCCGAGGATGTAGTACTTTTCGATCTCGTATCCCTCCTCCCTGAGCTCTTCTATCCTCTCAAGGGCCTTCGCCAGCGCTGGAAGGTTCCCGTTGATGTTGGCCAGAACAGCCACGTACGTCATTCCCACCACCTCCGATTTTTTTCTTACCTAAATTAACTAAAAGATGGAGGTATTTAAGGTTTTCGTAAGGGCTTCATTACTCCCAAGAGACCCACTCAAGCAGTTTGCGTGTTATTTCAGTCCCGAAGGATGTCAAACGACTTCTGCAATGCAAAGCTTGTTTGGCGTCCTTCGGACGCCAAGAATAAAGTTGAAACTGGTTGAAGACCCCACCTAATACGTAAACCCACACCCGAGAGTACAATTAATAGAGCACACAAACACCTTCGGCACTTCTCGACAGTAAGAACTATTTGATCAAACTTTTCGCCAGCAAGCTTTTGGAAAAAGCTTGACCAAAATGTTCTTCCTGCTGGAGTAGGGTAACTAGAGCGGGGTTTCTATGGGGGTATTGAGCAATTAGTCTAAGACCACTCACGGTGAGCTCGTCATTCAGGGGTTTACTCTTCCTTCGACGCCCTTCGGGCGTCTTTTTGAAGTAAACCCCTTTAAAGAACGTTTTGGGGAGGTTCTTGCTTAGAAACTAAATCCTAAGATGGAAACCCGAGTTAGAGAAGGCTCGAGAAACAGTCATCAACATTCCGCCAGCGCTTTCGTCAGAAAGGGCTGTTGTGGCGCCCCGGCGGGGATTTGAACCCCGGACCTCGAGGTCCGCAGCCTCGCGCCCTATCCAGACTAGGCCACCGGGGCACAGTCAGTAACCCTTCTCGAGGACGCTTTATAAATTTAACCGTCTCTGCTCACCGAAAGATTTATAAATCGGGCACAGGTGAGTATTCTATGGGCTTCAACTGCGGTGGTAGTCTAGCCTGGTCTAGGACAGCGGCCTGCCACGCCGCTGGCCCGGGTTCAAATCCCGGCCACCGCACCACAATTCTAACGAATAGTATGACGGCTGAATATTTTTAATTGTCTACGTATTGGTGGATATTTGGGGATTCCATTTGAGAAATAGTGAAAACCAAGAAGAAGTCTTAGAAGCACTTAACAACATTATGTTTGAGTATCAAGCACAGATGTTCGCTTTGGAATATTTAACATTGCTCTCCCAACAACCTGAAATTCTTTCAAAGACCATCCAACAAGCCGTGGATGAAGAAGCAGATAATGAATTGGAAGATGAAGGAGCACTAGAAAGAGCAAGAACTTTCTCACAAAACCAGAAAACTTAAGAGGTTCGCACCGGTTATCTTTGCTTCAAAGGTGGCCGTTGAGGCGAGCATAAGGGGATAGGGTTTGCCTGTAAAGAAGTCCCTGTGCTCGACGCAGTCTCCCACAGCAAGGATGTCGGGGTGTGAGGTTCTCATGTACTCATTGATCCATATTCCGTACTCGGTGACTCTGAGGCCCGCCTTTACCGCGAGCTCCACGTTGGGACGGTAGCCGACGGATAGGATGACTATCTCTGTCGGGAGCTCCCTTCCATCGACCAGCTTCCCCTTCTCTGCCCTTCCCTCGCCGATGATCCTCTCAACGTTTCCGTGAACGAAGCGGATGCTGGTTTCCTTCAGTCTCCCCTCCACCATTTCGTTGAACTCGGGGTCGAAAGAGCTCCTCAGGAGTCTGCTCCTAACGACTATTGTTACGTCCTTTCCAAGCTTTCTTATCTCGTCACCGACCTCGAGGGCGATGAAGCCGCCGCCCACTATAACGACCTGCTCTGCCTTTTCAAGCCGTTCTCTGAGTCCCTTGAGGTAGTTGTAGTCCTTGGGAATCGTGTAGACTCCTTCAAGTTCGCTTCCCTCCAGTTTGGGCTTAACTAGTCGTGAGCCGGTCGCTATGACGAGCCTGTCCCATCCGATTTCTTTCCCGGAGCGGGTCCTTAGGAGCTTCTCTTTTGGAATTATCTCCGTCACTTCGTCGGTGGGGATCTCTACTCCTAGCGGTTTCAGAAACCTCCCCCGGGGCAGAACGTTGTCTTCAACGCTCTTGAGGCTCCCGAAAACGTAGGGCATGCCGCAGGGGATTGTTGCGACCTCTCCCCTCTTTATCGCCAGAACGCTTTTTCCGGGTGGAACTTCTTGGCTGAGATGACTTCGGTGATTCCCCTGCGCTCGCTCCTATAATCACAACGTCGTACTTCCTTTGGTTCATCTAATTATTATTTCCCCAGTCTTTTAAACGGTTTCGTTATCAAAAGGTTTCAAGCGTAAGCACTTTTATGTTGAAGAAAGAATGGAAGAGGATATCACTCACCGGTGGCGCCCTTCAGGGCGTCCTTGCAGGGACAGTGCCTCTCCTTCGGAATGTACTTGATGGACTTCATGAGGAGGTACTTTATCTCCTCGCTCTTTTTGGCCATCAGCTCGATGACTTCCGTGTGGGTGAGCTTCTCCCTGCTTATTCCTGCGGCGAAGTTGGTGACGATGGCAACGCTGGCATAGCACATCTCAAGCTCCCTCGCGAGGACTGCCTCGGGGCACTGCGTCATGCCAACAACATCAGCCCCAAGTATCTTAAGTGCCCTTATCTCGGCCCTTGTCTCAAACCGCGGTCCCTCCATACAGGCGTAGGTCCCGGTGGGGTGATACTCAAAACCCAGTTCCCTAGCAGAGGTTGTAAGGGCTTTTCTGAGCTCTGGGCAGTAGGGGTCGGTGAAATCAACGTGAGCCACGAACCTTCTTTCGTGTGGGCTTTCCTCGCCGTCGTAGAAGGTGTAGTGCCTGGTCTTGGTGAAGTCCATTAGTTGGTCGAGGATCACGAAATCGCCAGGTTTCATGTTGAGGTTAAGGGAACCCACTGCGGAAGTCGAGAGTATCCTTTCAACTCCGAGCTTGTGGAGAGCCCAGATGTTGGCCCTGTAGTTTATCTTATGCGGTGGAACGCTGTGTCCCTCACCGTGTCTGGCAAGAAAGGCTATCTCCTCACCCTCGTACATCCCTATCTTAACCCTGACCTTTCCGTAGGGTGTTGTCACGAACTCCTCCCTGACGTTCTGAAGGAGCTTCGGGTCGTAAACTCCAGAACCTCCTATAATAGCTATTCTCGGCATGATATCACCTAAAAGGGGAATGGTGAAGGGCCTTAAAACGTTACTCCCCTTCCCAGAATTTCCTCTGGGCTTTGGCCCTCTCCTCGATGTCTTCCTTAACCTTACCCTCTGCCTCGAGTTCCAGTATCTTCGTGAGTATCTCACTCAGAAGCCACGAGCCCCAGCGGGGATCTTTGACCTCGAGAGCGGCGTCTATTGCCCCGTCTATGTCCGCTGTTCTCAACTTCTCCACGGCTATGCTTCCAAAGGCCAGGGAGCGGAGATAGTTCCCCCTAACCTTTTCAGCGAAGTCCCATGCTTCCTTGAACCTACCGGCCTTGGAGAGGTACCGTACAACTTTGACTAGGACAGCATCGTCGGAGGACCGGCTTCCTATTTTAATAACAACTGGTACGTATTCCTCAGAGGGTATTCCCTCGAGGAGTTTGTCCATAATAACATGGGCAACTTTATCGAAGTTCTCCCCCCCAACGGAGTCCAGGAACTGGTGTAGATATTCCTCTTTGTTAACTATTACCTGGGCTATCCCGAGGAGTATCTCTTCTTTCTGTCCTTTGGACAGTCTCTCGAGGATGTTTATGACGAACTTTATTTCGCCCTGAACGGCAAGGCCTATTAGCAGGGAGCGCAGGACATCAAAACCACTCTCTCCTGACATTCCGAGGGCTATGTCTACGAACTTCTCGTAGGTGGCCTTCGGAACATCTGAGTTCTTCAGGTATACCGCCACCTCTTTCATGGCCTCGCCGAGCCAATAGTCGCTTTTTATCTCAGAGAGAACCCTGATTGCGCTTCCAAATTCCTCTCTCTTGAGGTGTTCCTTTATTGTCTCTATCGCCCCGATGGATCTCCAGGGCTCCTCCTGAATTTTCCCCACGATCAGGTATGCTTTTCTCATGTTGCCTTTTTTCAAATACACACGGAGTATCTTGAGTAGAAGGTCGTTCCTTTTCACAGTGTCCTCTATGTCATGGCCATAGAAAAGGGCATCATCTACAAGTCCTATCTCGAGAAGTCTCTCGGAGAGTGAAACAAGCATGTCGTCACGAAGGGGCTGGGGAAAAGTGAGTATTAATTCATAAGCCTCGTGAAATGTCTTTTTTGCCGTACTGGGGCTGACTTTCGAAAGATAGCTTGCCACTTCGATGAGGGCTTTTACCATGAGTGGGGGAGTTTCTATGGAAGCTGTGGCATTGAGTGCATACTTGAAGGCTTCCTTGTACAGGGAATTCCGGGCACGATACATATAGTATCCGATTTTGGCATAGGTAACTGCCCTAAGGTACTTATCTCTGATTGTCCCGGCTAGTTTAAAGGCCTCCCGATACACATCAGTGGCCATTATTGTCACCTGAGGTGTTTACGAACTAGGAGTATTTAATATTTCCTGCAGGGGCCATAATAAAAAGTAGGTCAGCCGAGCTCGTCATATACCACGGCCACGGTCTCTCCATCGTCCAAGGAAACGAAACTAACCTTGGTCTTTTTTCCGCTCCTAGGGTCAACAACGACAAAGTCGGGTTTTGATAGATATTTGCTCGAGGGAATGTGCCATACATCACCGTAGTGGGCTTTCATATCCCTAAGAAACCTGTGGGGGTCGCGCTTAATAATCGTCGTCATTCTTCATCACCATTCACTACTACAACTTTAAAATATAAAAAGCTTTCCTATAGACATTCGTTAAAAGTGGTATCGACGATCGTCTAATTTCGCTCTTGAAAATCATTCTCCGTACATTGGTGCAAACTATGATTCGTTGAAAGACTTAACCTCTTTAAGATGAAAGCTAACTGCCATCTTAGAGGTTTTGATTTGGCTGAACATTGGGCTTCAAGTTTGGAGGATAATTATGAGGACTGATTTAGTAGGACATGCTAATTGACGGTCGTAGGGAGGTTTGATTTTTTCAGCATATTCAGGGGAACGGGAATTGATATCGGCGATCACCAAAACTGACTCCTCAAAGGGAATGATATCGGCACTGGACGAAAGGCCTTCCGTCAACGGGACCCAACCTTTTATAAGCACGGATGATCTTAATGAGTGGGGGAGAGAACTATGGCGCTCGAAAAGTTGGGAAAGGCCCTTAACGATGCCCTCAGGAAACTGGCGCGGGCCAGGACCGTTGATGAGGCGACAATCAAGGAGGTCGTGAGGGACATTCAGAGGGCACTCATACAGGCGGATGTAAACGTCAGGCTCGTCCTTCAGCTCACAAAGACAATAGAGAGGAGGGCCCTTGAAGAGAAGCCTCCCGCGGGGGTCAGCCCAAAAGAGCACATCATAAAGATAGTCTACGAGGAGCTAACAAAGTTTCTGGGGACGGAGGCCAAACCTCTTGAGATTAGGCAAAAACCCACAGTACTTCTGATGGTTGGTATTCAGGGATCCGGTAAGACCACGAGCGTTGCCAAGCTTGCGAGGCACCTCCAGAAGAGAGGTTATAAGGTCGGTCTTGTGTGCTCAGACACTTGGCGTCCTGGAGCGTATCAGCAGCTCAAACAGCTCGTCGAGCCCTTTGGGATGGAGGTCTTCGGCGATCCGGAGGAGAAGGACGCTGTGAAGCTCGCGAGAGAAGGTGTTGAGTACTTCAAGAACAAGGGCGTTGACGTTATCATAGTTGACTCGGCTGGGAGGCACAAGGAGGAGAGGGGGCTCATTGAGGAGATGAGGCAGATAAGCGAGGCGATAAACCCCCATGAGGTCATCCTTGTAATAGACGGAACCATCGGTCAGCAGGCACAGAGTCAGGCGCTGGCCTTCAAGGAGGCTACTTCGATAGGTTCCATAATAGTTACCAAACTCGACGGCTCCGCCAAGGGTGGTGGTGCGCTCTCCGCTGTGGCAGCGACCGGAGCGCCGATAAAGTTCATCGGCATTGGCGAGAGGATAGACGACCTGGAACCCTTTGACCCCAAGCGCTTCGTGTCCAGACTCCTCGGAATGGGTGATATCGAGGGACTGCTCCAGAAGCTTGAGGAGCTCCAGAAGGAGCAGGAGTTCAAGGAGGAAGACCTTGAGAAGTTCTTGAGGGGGAAGTTCAACCTCAAGGACATGTATGCCCAGCTTGAGGCGATGAGCAAGATGGGGCCGCTAAAGCAGATCCTCCAGATGATACCGGGGATGGGATATTCGCTCCCTGACGATGCCATTAAGGTTGGTGAGGAGAAGCTGAAGAGGTACCGGATAATTATGGATTCAATGACGAAGGAAGAACTGGAACACCCGGAAGTCATCAATTATTCGAGGATAAAGAGAATAGCTAGGGGTTCTGGCATGAGCACGGCGGAGGTTAGGGAACTCCTCAACCAATACAATCAGATGAAGAAAATGTTTAAGAGCATGGACAAAAGAAAGTTATCAAAGATGGCAAAGAAGTTCAACCTTGGAGGGTTCTGAAAATGATAGAGGTCTTCGCTCTAGTGGTAGTGAAACCGGGATATGAGGAGGAAGTTTATGAAAAGCTCAAGAAGATACCGGTAGTTAAAGAGATTTACAGGGTTTATGGGGAGTATGACATTGTACTTCGCCTTGAGGTGGAAAGCATTGAGGAGCTCGACAGGATGTACGAGAACGAGGTCAGGCAGATACCCCACATAGAGATGACCGAAACGCTCATAGCGAGCTCCATAGGGAGGAGGTAGGATTTGGAGAAACTATGGGTCGCCACTCTCAGCCTCAAGACCATGGAGGTTGACTCCAATCCTTCTTTTAGATTTAAGTGTGTGGATAACTGCGGTCACTGCTGTTCTGAGCTTGAGATACCCCTGAGGGATGAGGATATCGAGACCATAGAGGAGCTTGGCTACAATGCATGGGAGTTCGTTGACTATGAAAAGGTCTTTTACAGGGGTGATAAGTTCATAGGATACGCCATGAAAAAGAAGCCAGTAGATGGTGCCTGTGTTTTCCTTGATCCTGAAACCAAAAGGTGTAGAGTATACTCTCACAGGCCCCTTGCATGCAGGCTCTATCCATTCATCTTCGTAAAACACGGTGAGAATATGGAGATATACGTGAAAATGGACTCCTTCTGTCCCGGAATCAACCATCCAGAGGGTCATCCCGTGGATAGAGAGTTTCTTCTCTCCACTTACGGGGACGTCTTCGAAGAGTACAGGGAGAAGTTGTAAAGACTCCTCAGACCGAAACGTATTTATACATTTTTTTGTTAAATCCGGTTCATCGGAGGTGAAAACATGAGCCAGCTAAAGTCTGTGCAGGAGAAGCTGAGACTCGTTAGGATCCTTAGGTTGCTTAAAAAGTCCCACACGTACGAAGATCTCTCGAAGATAACTGGACTCCCGATAACCGTTCTGAACAGGTACGTGAGGGGGAAGGTTCTGCCGAGCACAGAGAGGACACGGGAACTCCTAGAGCTCCTCAGGCCATATGTCAACATAGAGGAGGAAGTGAGGAAGAGGATAAAGTTCGACGAGCGTGGATTCTTTGACAACATGCCCGTGTTGAGTGACACGGCCTTGATGAGCATAATAGCTGAGGAAATAGCGGGAAGGTATATGGACGTTAATGTCGAGAAAGTCCTCACCGCTGCAACCGATGGAATCCCGCTTGCGGTTCACGTTGCCCGGGAACTCAACGTTGACGTTGTCTACGCCAAGAAAAAGAAGGAAGTCGGTGTTGAAAAGTTCTACGAGGTCAGTTACGTCCCCAGCGCCTCGGGGAGTGTGACGACACTATACCTTCCATACTGGGCCCTCAGAAAGGGAGAGAAAGTTTTGATAGTGGACGATGTCATCAGGAGTGGGGAGACCCAGAAGGCGCTCTTGGAGATGTGCAGACAGGCTGGAGCAAAGCCGATTGGTATGTTCTTCCTCGTGAGTGTTGGAGATGTCATCGAACATCTGAAGGATGAGTACAGCATCCCCGTTGAGAGCCTGATAAAGTTGGAGTGAGTGCCATGAAGTTCCTCATATACAACGTTGCCGGGCTCACTATTCCTGTGGAGGCTAAGCCCGGAATTTTCTTTGAGTTTCAATGCTTGGAAGAGGAGTGTGGGAGGCGGATCAAGATAGAGGGTACAATTGTAGAGGTCTCAGAAAAGGAGTTCAATAAAGTCCTTAAGAAGACTCTTGAGAAAAACCCGAGCTTCTCGAGGATCTCAGAGATCACGGTGAGGAGCTACGTCTTCAGGGGGAAGGTAAACGGGGAGGAGGTAGAACTGCCTGCGGAAAGCCTCGATGACTTTGTAAAGAGGTTCATGGAGGAGGTTTTAGTCCTCCGTTAACCCTATTCTGAAGTCCTCCTTCACCACCTGCATTGCAACGCTTGTGTTGGTTTTCTCGACCCCGTCGAGGGAAAGGAGCCATTTAACAAAGCGGTTCATGTCGGCCCTGTCCCTGAACTTCGCAACCACCACTATATCGAACTCCCCAGTTATGTCGTAGACGAGGATGACCTGGTTTTTCTCCGCTATTTCCCGCTCTATTTCTATAATCTTTCTTCCCTTTGCTTTTATTCCTATCACTGCGGTGAGGCCGAACCCCAGCTTCTCGTAGTCGAGGACGGGTGCGAAGCCCCTGATTATGCCTTCTTCTTCCATCCTTTTTACCCGGTTGTAGACGGTTCCAACCGCGACTTTGAGCTCCCTTGCTATCTCGCGGTATGAAAGGCGGGAGTTCCCCTGAAGGAGTGAGAGTATCTTGAGGTCGAGCTCGTCCACCATTTATCACCACCGTCTCTACTTCACCGCAAACTTTAAATACTCTTCTCTGGGAGGGAATAGCGGGCAGTGGACCGGTAGCCTAGCCAGGATAGGGCGGCGGCCTCCTAAGCCGCAGGTCCGGGGTTCGAAGCCCCGCCGGTC
>JALTCK010000151.1:0-10098 GCA_027074805.1 Thermococcus sp.
TGGATGGGTGGTGCGTTAGCAGGATGAGTTATCTGACCTCTCCTTGGAAGATATCTTCGGTAACGACATTTCTGAGGACATCAGCTACTATTGACCGCATGTTACGCCAAGTAGTGTTTATCCTCCTGCCTAACAGTTTCTCTCATAACGTTTAAATAATACTGGACTCATTTAATCTCGAGCAGTTAAGAAACCCTTAAAAATCCGTGACCTAAAGGTCTTAGATGAACCAAAAGTCCTTGGAGTGGAGGTGGAGTGCTTGGAAATTATAATCGACAACTTCAAGCCCAAGATCACGAGGCCTTTCAAGAGGAAGAATGAGTACTGGGTCAAGCTCATCCTGTCCGAGGGTGAGGAGTACATAATGAAGTTCAAGACCCCACTCGAGGCCGAAGATGCTATATATGGAATGCTCGATGATCTTCAGGTTTACGGGGGGAAGGTCAAGCTGAAAGTCCGTGAGGGCAATGTTATAGAGGACATAGAGGTTTTGGAGCTCTACAAACCCTCTGCGAAGGAGCTTCTCAACGAGTACTTCACTGACTAATTCATGTCCTTTTCTGTTCATTGCAGTTGAATTTTTGACAATAACCTATATATAGCCGTGGAACCATAGATATATATTGAGGCATCCTGTGGGGGGTAAATTAAGGGATTCAAATATTCTCGGAGGTTTTTAAGGTGGCAAGGCGGAAGAACAAGGAGCTGCTCGAGCTCGCAATGGATCTCGGCGGTGAAGAGGCCGTTGAGGTAATTAAGGCTCTGGAAAAGAAAAAGGAGGCCACCGATGAAGAGCTTGCGGAGGAAACTGAAATCAGGGTAAACACAGTCAGAAAGATACTCTACGCTCTCTATGATGAAGGTCTGGCAGAGTTCAAGAGGATCAGGGATAAAGAGACCGGATGGTATTACTACTACTGGCGCCTCGAGACTAAAAAGCTGCCTGAGATTCTAAGGGCAAAGAAGATGGCGGAGCTCAAAAAGCTTAAGGAGATGCTGGAAGAGGAGACGAGTGAGATTTACTATTGGTGTAGCAACGAGGGGCATCCAAAGCTGACATTTGACGAGGCAATGGAGTACGAGTTCCAGTGCCCGATATGCGGTGCCATGCTGATGCAGTACGACAATACCCAGGTCGTTGAGGAGCTCAAAAAGAGAATTGAGGAGCTCGAGATAGAGCTCGGTCTCAGGGAGAAGCCAAAGAAGAAGAGAAGCCGGAAGAAGGCATCTTAGCTGAATGGAAAGAACTTCGGGGATGGTGGTAATGGAAGAAGTGGTTATTCTTGAGAAGGTTTATGGGGACAGGAGTGGCTTTTTGAAACTTGACAGGAAGCTAAAGCCCCTTCTTGAGGAGCTTGAAGTTGAATGGAAGCTTTCTGCGGTTAAGAAGAACTGGGTTAAGGTGACCCTCTCGGGCGAGGACGAGGAGATAAGTGCCAATCTCATCAGGGAGGAGTTCGGTGAGGTTCCTTACAAGCTGAGTGCGGTAAAAGAAGAGGAGATTTACAAGGGCAGGTTCACCGACCTTGGGAAGGTTGGATACGGAGCCTATGTTGACCTGGGAATTTTTTTCCCAAGGCCTAAAGATGCGCTTCTCCCCCTGTACTATCTGAAGGAGATTTTTGGTGATGCTCCCGTCAGGGAGATGATAAAGCGCTTCGGATGGATTGACAATCTTCCCGTTGAGGTGACCGTCGCGAAGGTTGAGTTCGGGGCCAGGGAGGTGGAGGTAACCTTCAGCAAGCCCCAGCTCAAGAGGATGAAGTCCTGGCTGGAGGACGGCTACGATAAACTCTTCGTGGCTGGGACCATTAGTGAGAACGTGGAGAAAGCCCTAGTTCAGACTGGGCACGGCAGGGACGTGAAGCGCATAGAGGAGCTTGGACTAATGGAGACACTTCTGATACTCAAAAAGGGGACGCAGGCCCCGGGGATAATAAAGGAGATAGGTCCACTGCTTAAGGGGACCCTCATAGGGGCTATCAAGTTCCAGTGAGGGAGTTCACTACCCTGGCCGTTAAAGCGGAGAGGCTTATCATGGCATAGGGATAAAGGAACGGGGAAAGGGGAAGCATAAGGGTGTATAGTAACGTAAGTGTCAGGAGAAAAGGTGTATGTCCCCTTTTCTTTTTCAATTTGCCGCCGTTCACTGCCCCGTACAGTAGGACAAGTATCGCTGGCAATCCTTGAACGACGAAAACCCCCCATCTATCTGGATTGGGGTTGTTCAAATGGATAAACTCACTCAGATAAGGCGGGTAGAGGGCGTAGAGAATCAGGGCGCCGGAGAGACTTATTAGGAGATATCCGAGGTTTCTCATTGGTCTTCCAGGAAAGGCAAGAACAAAGGCCACGGGAATTATGAGGACATAAGGATTTATCACCGTTGCAAAAACCGTGAATAGGGACAGGAGTCCCACCTGTAAAAGGATTTCCCCAGGCTCGAGTCCCACGTGAAGGTTGCTCACTAGGGCGAGTATTATCGCAAATGATATGAGTCCTATTATCGTGCCACTGATATGGGATATGCTCATCCTGAAGGCAGGGGCAACGAAGGTGAGTCCAAATATGAGGAATCCCAGATCCCGATACTCTCTTGGGGCGATATAAAAGGAGAGGCTAGCGAGGATTAGAACCAGTACCCAGTGGGCAAAGTTTAGGTTCTCTTCTATTGGGGTTGTCAGCTTAAAGAAAGGCCAGAGGAGGGCCGAAATGGGATTGCTTACCCCGCCGCCTGCCCATGCGTTTAGACTGTCAAAAAACGTCCTCAGGAAGGAATTCGTCATCTGAAGCGGTGGGGAGTTTATGGACCACAAGAATATCAGGGAGACTGTTAGGAGGTAAAAACTCCCGGCATGGTTGCCCTTTCCCCTCAGAGGAAGTCCAAGGATGATCGATATTAGGAGAAAGGTTAGTAGGTACGTTATTTTTGAGGTTCTCGGAGGATTCCACAGGTTCGAGAAGGCCCTTTCTGTCAAGTAAATGTTGCTTTCGTTCCCGGTTATAAAGACCACGTCGCTGAGGACTATCACGGAAGGCTGGAATGAGTATCTCTCGGAGAGCCCTGTTCTCCACCACAGCTTCCTCATAAGTTCGTTGTTCTCCACGTTGCCGACCAGGACTAGGGTGTTGTTGCCCCTCTCCTTTATTGTAGAGAGTTTTGAGTCGACGTAGTGGGCCCATCCCCTGGCCCAGCTTGTGTTTCCAGCTATCACGGTGTAGGTTGAATTGGACTCTAAGAAGGATTTGAATGCTTCCTGATTCGGATAATATGCCAGCTCGGCTCCAGCAACGGCGGGCAGGAAGAGCAGGAACAGGATCGCTACGGCGAGGGCCTTTTTCATTTTCTCCCTCCCCAGTGGATACCCAGAAGTGGTTAAAAAGTTAATGGGGTCGGAAGGCCCCGC
Source organism: Thermococcus sp. (assembly GCA_027074805.1). Lineage (GTDB taxonomy): Archaea > Methanobacteriota_B > Thermococci > Thermococcales > Thermococcaceae > Thermococcus. Next base: position 3,408 of record JALTCK010000151.1, read on the forward strand.
GTTCAGGAGCTCTCAGAATCTTCTTCCCCTTCGGGGGTCTCTTCTCTCTTCTCCAGCTTTTCGATGAGCCTGTCGACTATCTCCATGAAGGCCTTGGCCGCGACGGTGTCCTCGTAGAGAACTATCGGAATCCCGGCGTCGCTTGCTTCCCTCGCCTTGAGGTCTATAGGAATCTCCCCGAGGAAGTCGACGCCCTCCTTCTCGGCGAGCTTTCTTCCGCCGCCCTTTCCAAAGATGTCTATCTCGTTTCCGCAGTGTGGGCAGATGAGGTAGCTCATGTTCTCTACCACGGCTATGTAAGGAACCTCCATCTTCTTCATCATGTTGACGGCCTTCCCGGTGTCGAGCAGTGCAACTTCCTGTGGAGTTGTCACGATTATAGCGGCGTCGAGCTGGAGCGTCTGGGTGACGGTTAGTATCTCGTCACCGGTTCCCGGCGGGAAGTCGATTATCATGAAGTCCAGCTCTCCCCACTTGACATCGCCGAGAAGCTGTTTTATAGCCTTCGTAACAAGGGCACCGCGCCAGATTATGGGCTGATCCTCGGGGACTAGGAACCCCATGCTCATGACCTTTATTGGTGTGATCTGTCCGAGAAAGTCGTTCATTGGTGGTAACATCTCAAACCGTCCGTCCTCGAGCTTCTCTGCTAGCACATCAGCCCTGTCCACTCCGAGCATCTTGGCAACGTTGGGCCCGTGTATGTCGGCGTCAAGTATTCCCACGTAGTAACCCTTCTTCGAGAGGGCCGCCGCTATGTTGACCGCTACGGTGCTCTTTCCAACGCCACCTTTGCCGCTTAAAACAGCTATCTTATACTTCCACTTCGCCTGCTTTTCGTTTATCCTCTGGGTGAGCGGGTCAGCGCCCAGTCCACCTATGTTGAGTGTGGGGGCTTTGATCGTCATCTTTACACCTCCGGTTTTAGGTTCTCCTAAGGAGCTTAAAAGTTTTGTCCAAAAAAAGGGCAGTGGTACACAGAACTGGGTATCATATCGGCACCACCACGAGCACCCCTCCTATCTCTCCAATCTCAACCTTGACGCCGTAGACCTCCTCGAACAGCCTTTCATTCAAAACTTCGAGGCCCCCGTCGGCCATCTTTTTTCCGTCCTTCATAAAGAGGAACCTCTTCGCGAAGCGCAGGGCAAGGTTAACGTCGTGCATCACGGTTACAACGGTTTTGCCATCGTTCGCTAGCTCCCTCGCGAGCCTCATGACCTCAAGCTGGCTTCTTAAATCGAGGTTGTTGGTGGGCTCGTCCATCAGGAGGATTTGAGGTTCTTGAGCCAGTGCCCTGGCTATGCTGACCTTCTGCAGTTCTCCTCCGCTTATCTCGTTCGTCCTCTTGAGAGAGAGGTGTTCAATGCCAAGTCTTTTCAGAGCCTCTTCTACGGTTTTGATATCACTATCAGAGGGGGTCAGCCCCATGTAGGGTCTTCTCCCGAGCAGGACAGTGTCAAAGACCGTTAGAAAGCTCGGCTCGACCCTCTGAGGGACGTAAGCGACTATTCTGGCGAGGTCCCTCGGTGAGTACTCATTCAAAGGTTTTCCTCTTACAAACACCCCTCTGCAATCCAGGATTCCGGCCAAACATCGGAGAAAAGTAGTCTTTCCGGCGCCGTTGGGCCCGAGTATGCCTATGAACTCTCCTTTCTCCCCCTTGAAGTCAACCCCCTTCAGGACCTCCATGCCGTTGTAGGAGAAGCGGAGGTTTTTGGTTTCGATCATCTTCTCCCCTCCATCTTCACGAGGAGATATATGAACGTTGGGGCGCCGAGGAAGGATGTGATAACCCCGACTGGGAGGTTCATCGGTGAAACTATGAGCCTTGCCATAGTATCGGCAGAAACCAGGAGTAGTGCCCCGGCCAAAGCCGAGAGCGGTATCAGGGAGCGGTAGTCTCCGCCGGCAATAAGCCTCATCGAGTGAGGCGCTATAAGGCCGATGAATCCGATAACCCCCACGAAGGCAACGGTCACGGAGGTTATGAATGCCGAGAGGAGCGTTCCGACAAGTCTCTCCCTCTCGATGTTTACTCCCACGCTCTTGGCTATATCATCGCCAAGCGTCGAGGCGTTGAGATCCCACCTTTTCAAAATGAAGTAAAAAAAGACAAGGATGAAAGAAACCCCCATTATTGCGTTCTCCCTCCAGGTGGCCCTAGCGAGATTTCCAAAGCTCCAGTAGATCATTGCTGAGAGCTGAACCTCGTTTGCGAAGTACTGGACGAGGGTGGTGAGGGCAACGTAGAGAGAACTCATCGCGACCCCTGCCAGGACTATCGCCTCTGGAGAGAGTCCCCGAAGCCTTGCCAGAGCGAGGATTACGAGGGTCGCGCTTATCGCCCCGAGGAAGGCGAAGAGAACAACCGCGTAGGGGTTGTTGAGGAACACCTGGCCGGAGTTGAGGGAGTAGCCAGCGCCGAGAATGATGGCGAGGGATGCACCGAACATTGAACCGTTCGAGACACCCATTGTGAAGGGCGTCGCCAGCGGATTTCGGAGGTAGCCTTGGAGAACCGCCCCTGCTATTCCCATTGAGGCACCAACGAGAATCCCCGCCACAATTCGTGGGAGGCGTATACTGAGGACTACGAGCCTGTCGTCCTTAGTACCGCCTCCAAACAGAATGCCAAGGACCTCTCTGAGGGGAACGTGGTATGGTCCGCTTGAAAGTGAGAATAGGGAGACAACTAGCAAAGAAAGGAAAAGGATGAGCCCTATGAAGGCTTTTCTCCTCGTGTAGGCCTCGTAGTCCATAGGCATCACGGATTCGTGGGCAAGCCGTAGGTAACATTTCCACTGGTTAGGTCTATCTTTCCAAAGCCGCCGAACCCCTTGGAAAGTTCGCCGTAAACGGGCTTTCCTACGAGGAAGGTGAATATTTCATTGGCTTTCTTAACGGGGTCTATGTCTTTGAATTTATCCGGGTAGATAACCTTTCCGATGTAGTAGGCATCGGCAATCGCTATCCCGATGTTGGTGTTGTAGAAATTGTAGGGCAGGACGCCGTAAACGTGGTTCTCCTTGACCGCTTTTAGCGAGTTGTAGAAGTCGGGGTTGTTCCGGTAGTCGTCGAGTACTATCTTGAGGCCGCCTTCGTCAATGAAGATGTAGTCCGGGTTCTCCTTCAGCAGGAACTCCTTGTCCACCTGGATCCAGCCGTTCTCGCTCTTCAGCTTCGAGGCGATGTTTTTCAACCCTAAAACAGTGAAGGGCGCGTAGTCGGTGTAAGTGCTTGTTATTCCGTGGGCACCTTTGTAGCCAATTCCTCCGACGTAGACGGTCGGGCTTTTGACTCCCTTCGTCAGGTTTTCCAGGTAGCTCTGCTGCCCCTCAATGAACTTTATGACTTCCTTAGCCCTTTTCTCCTTCCCTAGTATCTTTCCGGCCAGGAGTAGTGAGTTAAAGAACTCTCTGTCGGTGAAGTTCTCCAGAGTTCCGTAACTTAGAACGACTACCGGGATTCCGGTCTTCTCCTGGACTTCATTGGCCGTCTGCTTGCTTACGAAGACCATGAAGATGACCTGTGGGTGAACCTTGATGAGGGCCTCGAAGTCTGGGAGCTTTCCGGGACCGCCGGCCCCGATTACGGGCAGTTTTAGAAGCTCAGGATGGGCCAGTATGTAGGGCCTTCCATAGGGGAAGCGCTTCTCAAACTCCTCTATTCCTACCACCTTATCGGTTGCGTTGAGATAGACGAGTATTCTAAGTGCTCCCGGTCCAACGGCAACGACTCGGCTCACGTTGGCCGGCACCTTTACGGTTCTTCCGAGGGCGTCGGTTATTTGAACGTAGGATGCCTGCGATGTTGTCACACTTGGGGATACATCTGTTGTGCTGGAAGGAGTACTGGAAATGGTGTTTGAGCCCATGCAACCACTAACTGCAACCACCATCATCAGAAGGAGAATTGCAAGGAACCTCTTCACCTTAACCGCCCCCTATTTTTGCAAGTTCTTCATCTGTACTACAAATATAAGAAAAAGTAGCACACTTTTTAATCTTTTCCAAAAGGGAGTGTCATGCCCCTTAACTTCAAAGGAAAAGAGCGGTTTATTTAGAGAAAATTAGGTCAAACCAGCTCCTTCCCGGCTCCGGTCATAACGAGTTTGCCGTGCTTCACTCCTTTGAGGCTTAGAAGCCTGTCCGCTATTTCCTTTATCCTGCTCGCCTTGCCCTTGACTATAACCACCTCAAGACAGTTATGTTCGTCCATGTGGACGTGGATGCTGGAGATAATCTCCTCAAGGTAGTCGTGCTGCAAATCGAGGAGTTCTTTCACGACGTCGGCCTCGTCGTGGTTGTAGAGCATCGTGATAGTTCCAGCAACCTCCTCGTTCCCGACTTCCCACTCATGTCTGATGATGAAGTCGCGCATCATATCGCGTATGGCCTCGCTTCTGTTGACGTAACCCTTTTCATCTATGATCTCGTCAAACCTATCTAAGAGCTCCTTTGGAACCGAAACACCGAACCTAACGATGCCCATATTATCACCCTCACCCTAGGGTTTGGAACTTCACCCTTTTTAAGGTAACACCTCAATGCTATTTAGGTGATACCATGCACGAGTGGGCGTTGGCTGATGCGATAGTTAGAACGGTCCTAGACTATGCACAGAGGGAGGGAGCAGAGCGCGTCAAAGCGGTTAAAGTGGTTTTGGGAGAGCTTCAGGACGTCGCGGAGGACATAGTGAAGTTCGCGATGGAGCAGATGTTCGCGGGAACGATAGCGGAAGGAGCGGAGATAATCTTCGAAGAGGAGGAAGCAGTTTTTAAGTGCCGGAACTGTGGACATGAGTGGAAGCTCAAGGAGGTCAAAGATAAGTTCGACGAGCGCATAAAGGAGGACATCCACTTCATCCCCGAGGTGGTGCATGCTTTCCTCGCCTGTCCAAAGTGCGGGAGCCACGACTTTGAAGTGGTTCAGGGCAGGGGTGTTTACGTGGCCGGGATAATGATTGAGAAGGAGGGAGAGGCATGATTGCCGGAATAGACCCACGCGAGATAGCGATAAACGCGAGGCTTGAGAACGTTAAGAGAGTCATTCCCGTCGTCAGCGGGAAGGGGGGAGTTGGAAAGTCTCTCGTCTCGACGATGCTCGCGCTCGCCTTGGCCGAGAAAGGCTACAAGGTCGGATTGCTAGACCTCGACTTCCACGGCGCGAGTGACCACGTGATTCTCGGCTTCGAGCCGAAGGAGTTCCCGGAGGAGGACAAAGGCGTCGTTCCCCACACCGTTCACGGAATCAAGTTCATGACGATAGCCTACTACACGGAGGACAAGCCGACGCCGCTCCGCGGGAAGGAGGTGAGTGATGCTTTAATTGAACTGCTCACCATAACCCGCTGGGATGAGCTAGACTACCTCGTGGTAGACATGCCGCCCGGCCTCGGCGACCAGCTCTTAGATGTGCTCCGCTTCCTCAAGCGCGGTGAGTTCCTCGTCGTTGCGACGCCCTCAAAGCTCGCCCTCAACGTGGTCAGAAAGCTCGTCCAGCTCCTCCTTGAAGAGAGGCACAGGGTCCTCGGAATCGTGGAAAATATGAAGCTCGACGATGAGAAGGACGTTGAAGCTTTGGCCAAAGAGTTCGGAATTCAGTACTTGGAAGGAATACCTTTTTACCCGGACCTCGATGCGAAGATCGGAAACGTCCACGAGCTTATGAAGACGGAGTTCGCCGGGAAGATAAGGGAGATAGCCGGGAAGCTTTGATTTTTGTTCTTTTTAAACATGACACACTAACATGAGACTGGGGGAGAGTCCCAAAATGAACGCCCTCGAAGAAATCTTCCAAGGAAAAAAGCGGATCGTGATCTGCGGCATCGGGAACGACATTAGAGGAGACGACGCCTTCGGCGTGCTTGTGGCGGAAAAGCTGAAGGAACTCCTGGACAATCCGGACGTCCTCGTGATAAACTGCGGGGAGGTTCCCGAGAACTACACGGGAAAGATACGGAATTTTAAGCCGGATTTGGTTGTCTTCGTGGATGCGGTTGATTTCAAGGGAGAAGTTGGTGAGTACATAATAGCCGACCCAGAAGGGACGATAGGCGAGGCAGTCTCAACCCACGGCCTTCCGCTGAAGTTCGTGACTGGCTTTATGAAAAAGCTCATTAAAGCGGACTTCGTCCTGATTGGATGTCAACCAGGCTCCACCGGCCTCTTCGAGGGGCCGAGCGAGCTGATAAGGGAACGCGCGGAAAGGCTCGCAAAACTTTTGGCGAGGATTTTGAACGGTGGGGGGGAATGATTGACTACGTCTGGCTGATTGGAGGCCTTCTGGGCATTATCTCATTCTTCTTGGACTTAAAAACCGAGGAGAACAAATGGGAGACGCTGAAGGACCTCTTCCTCGGTGCAGGCTTCCTGCTGTGGTACTTTGGGAAAGACATCCTCGGGTCGCTCTTTCTCATAGCGTCGGTGGTCGTTTATCTGCCCGAGTTCAGGAAGAAGTGGGTCAGATGGAGGTACGGGTAAGAAAAGCACGTAACATCAAGAACAAAACTCCGAGTGATCGGTTATGATGAGCGTAGCAATTAGAGTTCCTGAGGGTGTTGATATAGAATTCGCGAAGAGGCTTGCAAAGCTGGTGGAGAAAAGGTTAGCCGAGCTGACGGAACTTAATAGCCTCCTGATGAACTCGGAACTAACCGACGAAGACATCGAGAAAATAAGCGAGGAAAT
>JALTCK010000151.1:10108-16607 GCA_027074805.1 Thermococcus sp.
CCGATAGTGATTGACACGAACGTCCTCTTCTCGTTTTTCAAAAAGGAGAGCACAACCAGAAAGCTTATCCTGTGCATCTCGCTCGACACTTCACTCTGCCCCCGAATACCTGCTGGAGGAGCTGAGGAGGTATTCTAACCTCATAATTAGGAAAGCCCATCTAACTCGGGAGAGCTTCGAACGGGTCTTAAGCCTAATCAAAAATACGTGACGTTCATTGACTACGAGAGCTACGCTGAGTTTGTTGACATTGCAATCAAGATAACCCCCGACTCAAAGGATGTGGACTTTGTGGCACTTGCGCTCAAGATGAACGCTGTGTTATGGAGCAACGATAAAGTCCTAAAATCAGTTCCCTACCTCAAAGTTCTGAACACAAGTGGAATCATAAAACTCTTTCCTGAATGCCTCTGATTCTCCTCAAATCCTCCCGCGTGTTCACGTTGAAGAAGCTCTCCCGCCACTCTTCGGGAAGGCTTTCGATTTCGATGTAGCACGCTTCGCTCTCCCTTATCGCGCGGTTTATCGCGTACTGGCCGGTTTCAATCTTTTCCCTGAGAAAATCCTTGAAATCAGACGAATAGGCCGCGTGGAGCGGTTCGAGGTAGCCGTTGCTCCACCTGGGAACGCAGGCGGGTTTTTTAGCCCGCTCAAAGCGCTCGACTATGAAATCAACGAACTCCGGAATGAGGAGGGGCATGTCGCCGGCAACGACGAATGCATCTCCGAGGGACAGGGCCGTGTAGATGCCCCCAATCGGGCCGACCGGAAGCTCATCGAGGATCACCTGATAGCCGAACCCCCTGAGTTTCTCCGCGTTGTCCTTTGAGGTGACAATAACTACCTCGTCTATCCTCTTGACAACCTCGAGTTTTTCTATCGTATGGAGTATCAGGGGCTTTCTGGAAATTTTAAAGAGGAGCTTGTCGCCCCCGAAGCGCCTTCCCCGTCCGCCTGCCAGAACGGCTCCTATCATCCCTTCTCCTCCTTATCAACAGGGATGTACTCGATGGTGCTAAGGTACTGAACATGCTTCATAACGGTCTCAGGATTGAGCATCTCCTCTTTGAGCCATTCGAAGTAGCCGTCCCTGTCGTATGCCACCTCGTAGTTCACGAAGACATCTAAATAACCGGAGTGGAAATTCTCAGCTTCCTCGCGGGTGTAAAGCTCAAAGGATACGTGGTAGCTGTACTCCTCCTCTATCGGGTCTCTGATTTTCTCAACGAAGTCAGCAACGCGGTTCATCTTCACCGGATCGTAGGGCCTGTCTATTATAACTACAACGTCGATCTCTGGAAAGCTCGGATCCTTCAGATGCCTGCCATAGAATACTATCGAGAGCAGGTTGTCGCCGTAGAATTCTTTCACACGCTTTATTAGTTCCTCCTTAGCCTTTCTCAGCGTCTCAGCGTCCATCCCTTCACCCCCAAAAAAGTTTCATGAGGAAAATAAAAATCAATCGAAGCTCGGCTGGTAGCGGTACTCGATGTGGAGCTTGCTCTCGGAGTCGAGTTTCTCAGCGGTGGCGAGTAGGGTTTGTCTGTCCCCCTTCGGCAGTTTATCCAGCGGGAGTTTCATGATGTCCTTAGGCTCTATGTCGAACTTCCTAGTATCGCTCTCAACACCAAGGGCCTCCTTGAGGAAGTTCACGGCCTCCTCGCTCAGTTCGCCCTCCTCCTCGATTATCAACATGTCGCCTGCGAAATGACCTGTTATCCTGGCCGAGTATTCTGGATAATCTTCGAACTTGAGCCTGTAGAGCTTCCAGGGCACTTCAGACACCCGCCGTCGCGGGGTATTTCTCCTTCAGTCCCTCCCCCCACTCCTGGTATTCCTTCACGAGGCGCCAGAACTCATTTTCTAGGAAGCGCATTGCAACTCCCATCCTAGAGTCCTTTTCCCTCAGGAAGTACCCCGTGATCAGATCGTGGAGCTTTTCTTGGGGGTTTTCAGGAGACTCCTCGTAAGCCCTTCCGACGAGTTCAATGAAGTCCTCGAGCACGGCATCACGGTCGTAATAGCCCACCACCCTTCTAAGTTCCTCCCTCAGCGTAAGCCAGTAGCGAACTGGTATGGGCCGGTCAGGGATTTTGAACTTTATTTCGTTCTCTCTGCTTGGTTTCTCCTCTGGCGGAAGAGCTATCCAGTATTCGCCCTTCATTTTCTTTTCCTTGATGCCGAGGAGCTGAGCTACACCGTAGAGTATCTCCTCTGGGCTTGGAGGGCAGCCCGGGATGTACATGTCTATCGGCACTACCATCTCTGGCCCACCGCTTCTCAGTCTGTCTCTTCCGCGCTGGGGTGAGGTGTTGTAAAGGGCGTAGCTGTTGTAAAAGATGCCCCCACTTGAGGCGCAGGTTCCTATGGCAACGACTATCCTCGGCTTGGGAGGCATGGCCTCGTAGGCCTTCCTTATCATTATCCTCGTCTGCCTGGTGAGGGGTCCGGTTATGAAAAGAACATCCGCGTGCCTCGGGTTGGGTACTACCTTAACACCAAGTCTCTCGACATCGTAGTAGGGACTTAGCACGTCGAGGACTTCGATGTCACAGCCATTACACGAACCAGCGTCAACATGATAGACCCAGACGGACTTCAATCTGCTCATCACTCCTCACCCCCGTTGTCCCTGGCCTTCTCTACGAGGATGAACGCGGGATAAGCGTTACCTTCGGTTTCCCTGAGCTTAACAACGGTTTTGCGCATCTTCTCTTCCCTGGTCAAACCAATCCTGTCCTCAAGTGCGTACATGTTGAAGATTTCCTTTGGCAAGATTGCCTTGACGTACTCTATCTGCCTCTCTGTGAAGTCGAGGTACTCCCCGCACTCCTCACAGTAAGCTAATCTGTGCTCCACAACCTCAACGAGGTCTTCCTTGTTGTCAGTCGCTATCTCAAAGCGTGTCGTTGGCTCCATGGCACCGGTCGGGCAGACCTCGATGCAACGCGCACAGCGTATGCAGCGGGCTGCATTGTAGGTGAGTCTCTTGACGCCATGTTCCTTGTCCCACTCCATTATCAGTGCATCAGGAGGACAGGCGTTGACGCAGGCTCCACACCCTATGCATTTCTCTGGATTGATGTGGGGAATCCCCCTGTACTCCGGTGGCTTCTCGATGTCGATAAAGGGATAGGGAGTGGTAACGGGAGCCTTCTTACTGAACTTTTCTGCCTCGAAGCGGTTCCATGCTTTGAGTCTCTCGGTGTAGGAGGGAGTTTCTGCCATCAGAACACCCCCCTGTACTTGATTGAAAGCTCGTTGAATTCTGCTTCGGTTAGAACCTTCACCCTACCTGTATCCACATCGACGAACTGAACCCTCTCGGTGCAGGAGTAACACGGGTCTATGCTTGCTATGATGAGCGGCGCGTCTGCAACGTGATAGCCCTTGAGCATTTCAGGAATGGCTGGCAGGTTGTTGTAAGTTGGGGCTCTCACCTTCCAGCGGTAGACCTTGTTCTTTTCCCCGGTCATGACATAGTGGACGACCTCACCGCGGTGGGCCTCGGTGAATCCTAGCGTCTCCTCGTACTCGGGCAGCTCTCCGATCGGGACCATTATGTCCCCTCCGGGCATCTGGTCGATGAGCTGCTCCACTATCCATAAGCTTTCAAAGAGCTCATCCATCCTAACGAGAACTCTCGCCAGAACGTCACCTTCCTTGTATACCGGGACCTTGAAGTCGACCTCATTGTAGGCCATTGCAGTCTTGGTCGCTTGGTCTAACCTAGCGTCGATCTTCCTTCCGCTTGCTCTTGCCGTCGGTCCTAGGACGGAGTAGGCCTTGGCGACCTTATATGGAAGTATTCCAATCCCCTCAGCGCGCTTGATGAAGGTGTTAGTGTTGAGTGCTATATCGAGGAAGGTCTTAGTTCCATCGCGTATCTGCTTCACGACTTTGAGCACTTCATCCTTGCGGTAGTCGAGGATATCCCTCCTAACACCTCCAATGATGTTCATGCCGTACTGCTTCCTGTTTCCTGTAAGCCTTTCGACGAGCCACATAACAGGCTCGCGGATGCGCCAGGCATGCATGAATCCTGTGTCGTAGCCCACCATATGTGCCGCTATACCAACCCAGAGGAGGTGGTTGTGTATCCTCTCGAGTTCGAGCATCAGCGTTCTTATGTACCTTGCCCTGTCAGGTACATCGACGTCGGCAAGCCTCTCAATGGCCATGGCGTAACTGACAGAGTGCTGGTAACCGCAAATACCGCATATTCTCTCAGCAAGGAAGAGTATCTGGTTGTATGTGAGTCTTCCCTCGCCTGTCTTCTCTATTCCTCTGTGGGAGTAGAAGCCGCGGTAGTCCACATCCACAATCTCCTCGCCCTTGACGAAGAGTCTGAAGTGGGCCGGCTCCTCGATACCCATGTGGGCGGGCCCCATCGGGACCAGCGTCGTATTATCCGGTGTCTCTCTGTACTCCACCTTGGGTTCGGTAATCGGTGAGTGCCTGTAGTCCATGTCCTTCCTGAGTGGATAGACCCCATCAGGGAAGTCCTCGGGCAGTATGAGTCTCCTCGGATCTGGGTGGTTGATAGGCTTGAATCCGAGCAGATCCTTAACTTCTCTTTCTATCCACAGGGCTGCTGGAAGCTTTTCAGCCACGCTCGGGAAGCTTGGGTCGTCGGCCGGCAGGTAAGTCCTTAAGAATACCCAGTAATTTCTGTCCATGTTTAGGGGTTCGACCTGGACGCTGAGGAAGGGCATATAGATAAAGTGGCCGTTGAGGGGTCTCTCGTCGGTTCCTACTGCAGTTGACATGTGGGTCTCCTTGAACTTCGGGTGGTTGTGCCACCAGAGGACTGCCTTGGGAAGAATTTCTCTGTCTATCGTGAACATGTACTGTCCGTAGGTCATTCTCTTGCAGTCCTTTATATGCTCCTTAAAGGCCTCGTAAAAGTCCCTGAGGCCTTCTCTTTCTGAGAGTATTTTTTCTACGTCGGCCTTCGCACAACGGCCGTTCTCACAGGCTTTGCATTCAAACTCAAAGTGAGCCTCCAAATCCTTCGTGGTTACCATATTCACCACCCCATGAAAGCCATTGCGAGTATTATCAGTCCAGCAAAGAAGGCGCGGGTGTTCATCTTGACCACGTGGTCTATCCTGAGCCTCGCGTTTGTCGCTTCGAGTGCTGCTATGGCGGGGTAGAAGGCAATCGTTAGGATGAACTGGAGAACCAGGACAAGTGCAGCCTTTTCTGGCGTGCCTATCGGGCCTATCCATGGAATAGTTAGCAGACTGACAAAGAACCACAGTAGGGCGAAGCGCTTGATGTGTATCGCGTAGTAGAAGACTCCTAAAAGCCTTCCGCTGTACTCGCTAAGTGGTCCGCCTATAACTTCCTGCTCGGCCTCGGCTATGTCAAAGGGCACAAAACCGCTCTCGACGTAGAGCGCATAAGCGAGCAAGATGTAGGTCAGCACCAGAGAGGGGGTGAGGTGAAGTCCCGTTAGTATCGTGTAGAGGTTGAGTGAGCCTGAATTGTATGCTAGGACACCGTAGAGTATCGCTATCAATGGTTCAACTGTCAGAATTATTTGCATCTCCCTTGATGAGCCGAGGTGGCTGAAGGCGTTCTGGACTGTGAGACCAGCGAGCATGAGAAAGACACTGACCATCAGGACTACATAAAAGAAGACTACTAGGTTGAATCCGAAGTCCACTGGGACGACGTTCCCATATGGAAGGAGCAGGGCAGCGCTGATGGCTGATGCCAGTGCAAGGTAGGGTGCCCAGGTGAAGAGTGCTCTCTTTGTGGGCTTGACCGAGGGCATGCCAAAGAGTTTCCTGAGGTCATACCATGTCTGACTGAGGGGTGGTCCGCGCCTGTACTGGAGGCGGGCCTTTACCCTTCTCGCTATACCGTCAAGGTAGGGCGGGAGAAGAAGGGTTATGATGATGCCGGCAAGGCTGAATCCGAGTTTCGCGGCAGTTTCCATCTTCCTCACCTCACAGTACCATCAGTATCCCTATCACCACTCCCACGGTGATCAGGGCCAGGACGACGAAAGTTCCGAGTCTAATTCCTGGGAGCACGTCGCAGGCTATCCTGAGGAACCTGACGAGCGGTTTAAGTGCCTCTTCATCGCCGTAGAGCACCTCGCTCTTCCTCAGGTCGGCAACGCTCTCGATCCTGGTGTATGGCGTGTCAACTACCTTAACGAAGTAGCTGGCCATCCACATGTAGCCTCTAACTGTATAGTGGACTATACCGTTGCCTATCATGTAGAACCAATCCATGAATCTGTAGAACGAGCCAACTTTCTCCTCGAACTTGACGTAGAATCCCTCCGCGTTGATTCTGTAGTCGTCCTCGTTTATTTGGGTTGAACCGCAGTCCCATGGTTGCGCCTCTCTGCCGTAACTGGGCTTAAATGCCATGTAGAACCCGAAGGTCAGTATGCCCAGGAGTAGCACGAGAAGCACCGGACTGAAGAGTACGGAGCCAAAGCCTATCTTGTAGAGGTTGTGGGGAACTTCGGCGACCAGGC
>JALTCK010000152.1 GCA_027074805.1 Thermococcus sp.
ATAACGAAAAGCGCCACTAGCGTTGGCATCAACGAGAGCAAAAATCCCTTGAGACCGAAATTTATGTAGTACTTAGGGAGTACCAAGAAGTTCCAGATGCCGAGCACGTATCCAGTTACGAGGAAGGCCATAAGGATGCTCACCTTTCTCATGTTGCCACCCCCAGTACTTTCCAGTAGTAGGAATTAGGCGGAAGAGAATATAAAAAGGTTATGCAGAGAGGCTCACGGAGAACCCCTATTTGCCTCAAAGTTTACCAAAACCTCGTTGATGACAATCCAAGCCATTAGGGAAGATTCATAAAGTGAGATTTTCTTCCATGGAACGTTGGATAGGAAGTCGCCGTGTGGGAAACCTCCAACTATAACGACGGCTTCATCCAAACCGGAGAGTAGTCTTCCAAACTCCCTCGGAGGTAGGAACCCTCCATTCTCGTGCATTACGAAAACATTGTCCTCTCCAATCTCATCCACCAGCTCCGAAAGAGACTTTCTCTCCAGTCTGAGTAGACCAACTCCTCTTGGGACCTCTCCCTGCCTGAAGAGGCTCTCCATCAGTCCAATGAAGCGGTTGTAGTTCCGCGGAAGCCTCGTCTCGGGATTTAGGTAGATAACCTCGTCGTTCCTCGTGTGAACGTAGACCCTCAGAAGGCCCTCCTTGTTGGCAATGCTCTCGAGGGCGTTTAGAAGGCTCACGTGAACTATGTCCGGCCTCCCCCGCCTCTCACCATCGGGCAACCCCTTCAGGGCGGAGTGGTGATAGCTACTATCAAGGAGTATTTCCGTGGGCTTTTTCCTCTTCCTCTTGGCGTAGTTGACCACGGAGGGATGATCTGCTATCTCCTCAGGAACCGTCTCCAGCTCGGCATCAGCTATCACCAGGTGGAGCATTCTCCCACCTCTCGAGCCTTATACCCCTATCCGCCAGCTCATCGGTTATCCTTGTGAAGGTGTCGATCCTCATGCCCAGTATCTCGGGCGGAATTACCCCGTAGATGCAGTTCTGCTCCGCCACGAGCCTCGCCACAATTGAGGCAGTGAAGCCCGTAACGCGCGCCATCGAAGTGAAGCCCTCCCGCTCCTCGTCGTAGAGGCGGTAGCCTATCTCCTTGGGCTCCCCCTCGAGGGTTCCCCTTCCGAAGACCTGCATTATAGAGAAGTCGGGACTCTCGTAGATCATCAGCGGCATTATCACTTCGAGCGTCTTATCCACGTGCTCCGGCTTGAAGAAGCCGAGCTCCCTCAGAACCCTCATCTTCTCAAGGTGCCCCGGCCAGCGGAGCGTCCACTCCTCGAGCTTTTCAGCTCTCACACTCTCAAGGAGGCTCCTCAGCCCATCGCTCACGAAGGCCTCGAACTCGAAGTCCCCAACTTCCACGCGCTCTATCCTCTCAAAGGGATCGATGGCATTTATTTCACCGTCTCTTATCACTCTCGCCGGTCTCGTGTATTCTTCAATTAGATCCTTTGGCGACCATGTAATCCGGTAGTAGAGCGGTGGCTTTGGCTCCTTTGGAAGGCCTCCGACGTATATGTACCCTTCCTTCATATCATCTAGCTCGTTCCATACCCTGCCCATCAGAATGTGACTCAGCCCGGGTGCAAAGCCGGCGTCAAAAATAACCGTAACCTGGGCCTTCTCCGCTTCGTCTCTCAGCTCAAGGGGATTCTCCTGCATGAATGAAACGTCCACCATATCCGTACCGGCATTTATGGCGGCTTTAACCACTCGATAGCCGAACCTACCCGGCAGAGCCCCAATAACCAGCTCAAACTCCTTCATAACCTCCACGAGGTTATCAAAATCGGAGGCATCTATTCTCACGGGCGTGGCGAATTCAGAAACGGCTTCCAGTCTCTCCTCGCTGAGGTCTCCCACATAAACCTCAAACTCATCCCTTAGGTCCCAAGCTATTGCCTGTCCAACATTCCCCGCACCGAGAACTAAGACCTTCATCTTGATCCCCAACTAAATTGGGCCGGGGGTATTTAAGGCCTCCCATGAAAAGGGTAATATACCTTTACGAGAACTCCCGGCGTGATCACATGCTCGGCTTCCTGCGGAGAAGAAAACTAAGACAGTTACGGGGATCGTTGGATGAAGTGCTTCTGCTTCACATAGGTGATACTCCTGAAAGCGTTTACGCCTTCCTCGATAGGTTGATCTCGGAATACCGCCCGGACTTCATAGTTCATACGGGGGATCTGGTTGATAACATCAAGCTGGAGAGAAGGCCAGAGTTAAGGCCAGCCTACAAGGCAGGTTTGAGAAAGCTCGCGAGAGTCCTTAAAGCTTCCGGGGCAAAGCTTTTCATCGTCCCAGGCAACGAGGATGACCCGGCCCTCGTGAGGGAGTTCTTTGCAGAATCTGTTGTGGAACCAGGCACCATTGTGGAGATAGCTGGAAAGACCTTTGCCCTCGGACACACATGGAGGGATGTCGTGGGAAAGGAAGCTGACTTCAGGCTCTATGGCCACAACTTTAAGACAATAGCTGGTGGTCTAAACGCAATCCTTGGGGCTAATTTCATATTTCTGCCGAGTGGAAGGGTGGTGAAGATAGACTATCCAACGGGAACCGATACGATGAGGGGTTACAAGATGTGGAGGGGATTGTGATGAGATTGGTTCGATTTGGTCCATCCATTGTCTTTCTGATGGGGGACGTTGAGACGATAAAGAAGAAGATTATGGACTTTTTTGGCGTTGAAGAAATTCCGAGTGATGAGGCGATAAGACTCAGTAACGAATTTGAGACTGTTATCTTCGTAACTTCTCTGAGCGATTCGACAGTGCCGCCGGAGAAGGGTTTCATGATCCAAAGAGACGCGAAGGTTGTTCTATCCGAGATTGTGAACAAAAACCTTCCAATTGAGAAGGTAGAAGCTGAGAGCACCATAATATTACTCCATATCCCAGAAAAGGTTGAAGAAGCCCTCCAGCTTTTGGCTGAGAAGTTCGACGGCGAGGTCATGGACCAAATGAAGGCCCTTGAGTTAGGGGAAGCCGGGGATACCGTCATTTCT
The DNA here is from genome assembly GCA_027074805.1 of Thermococcus sp. Taxonomy (GTDB): domain Archaea; phylum Methanobacteriota_B; class Thermococci; order Thermococcales; family Thermococcaceae; genus Thermococcus. The sequence goes on from JALTCK010000152.1 coordinate 3,026, forward strand.
GTAACTAGGAAAAAGCTCAACTCATCGATAGGGCCCGAAGACATTGAAGGATCGGTCTTAGTTAGGCAATACTTCCTCGATGTTTACAGGGAACTCCTTGTGGATCTTCCAGTGATACTGTTCAAGCTACTCCCCGAGTGGAACGAGCTGACGATAAAGATTTATGACACTGAAAAACGGTACGAGGAGAATATTGCACGATTGATGATGATTATTGAAGACCTCGACCTCGGCTTTATCGTGGGCGAGGGTTGGGACTGGGACTACCCGAGACCATTCATGCGTGTTCCCGTTTACAAGCTCAAGCTCCTCACTTGGGAAAAGCCAGAGCGAGTTAAGTTCCTCCTCAAGGGGCTGGAGTACAGCGGCTATAAGAGGCTCTGTGATATAGACGTTTTCGTCGAGGGCAAGAAGATAGACTGGGTGAAACTCGGAAAGTATGACTCCAAGTTCGAGCTGGCCAAGGCAGCGCGGGAGGAACTGGAAAAACAACTCAGTGATGATGTCCTGGAAAAGCTCAAGGAAATGGAAGAAAAACTCATAGCAGACTCCAAAGTCTGACTTAAAGCTTCTTTATCTTCGCCACGAAGAAGCCGCTCGTCCCGTGCCTGTCGGGATAGAAGCGCCCCGCCTTCTTTATCTCCTCGCTCAGTCCGATTCCGAAGGGGTTCGTCAAAGCCGGTTCGCCGTATCTCAATGGGACCAATTCCACATCAAAGTTATCCAAAACCCACTGGATCACGAACTCGTTTTCCTCCGGCTCGAGGGAGCAGGTGGAGTAAACGAGGGTTCCACCCTTCTTGAGGACGCTCAGTCCCTTCTCAAGGAGCTTCATCTGCAGGTTCTGGCAGAACTTCACGTCCTCCATCGTCCTGTTGGCCTTCCGCTCGGGGTTCTTGTGTATCGTTCCGGAGCCGGTGCAGGGGGCATCGAGGAGGATTTTGTCGAACTCGACTCCGAGCTCGTCTATGTGGAGCGATGAGCTGTGGATTAAGACGGTATTTGTAACACCAAGGCGTGAGAGGTTCAGCCTCGTCTCCTTCAACCTTTCCTCGCCGACGTCGAAGGCGTAGATTATCCCTTCGTTCTCCATCAGCTGGGCGAGATAGCTTGTCTTCCCACCAGGGGCGGCGGCCATGTCGGCAACGGTCTCTCCAGGTTTTGGCTCCAATGCAACCGGCGGGTACATCGAGCTTGCCTCCTGGATGTATAGGAGGCCACTCAAGTATTCGGGCGTTGAGGTTATCGAGAAGGGCTCGCGGGTGAGGCAGAAGCCCTCCCTCGCCCACGAGACGCGCCTGAACTGGAAGCCCTTCTTGTTGAGTAGCTTGGTGAGCCTTGAAACCTCTATACGGAGAGTATTAACGCGAAAGCACCTCGGCAGGGGTCTTTCCATTGCCTCAGCTATTTTCAAAGCCCTCTCGCCCCAGAGCTCGTAATAGCGCTCCGCGAAGGTTTTGGAATAGCCGAGGCTGAAGAGTTTTTCCAGCATAATAACCGGTGGAGTGGGATGTTTAAAAC
>JALTCK010000153.1 GCA_027074805.1 Thermococcus sp.
GACTTCCTCTACCTTAGCTTCGACCCGGAGGGGCTTGAGAGCTACGGGGGCAATGCTAGGGCATACCTCATGGTGCTCTACGTCCTTGTCGGAGCCATTGGCGCTCTAATCGTCCAGACGGTCGGCCTGATAACCCTCCAGGTGGTCGCGGTTCTCCCAGGGGCGATAGCGTTGATGGTGAGTAGTGACATAAGAAAGGTCATCGGCGTGAGCCTCTTCCTCACCCTCGGAATCCAGCTCTCCTCTGTGGTGCTGGCTTACTTTACCGACATCCCACCGAGCGGCCTGGCAACCATAATGCTGGGCGCCATCTATGGCGTCCTTCTCTTCAGGAGGTGAAACCTTGGGAAAGAAGCTCGCTGGAATCGATGAGGCGGGCAGAGGGCCAGTAATCGGCCCGATGGTCATCGCCGCTGTGGTAGTTGACGAGGATAACGTCCCTAAACTCGAAGAGCTCGGCGTTAGGGACTCGAAGAAGCTCACCCCAAAGCGGCGCGAGGGGCTCTTCGACGAGATAATTAAGCTTTTAGATGATTATGTAATTCTGGAATTATGGCCAGAAGAGATAGACTCAAGGGAGGGCACCCTCAACGAGCTCGAGGTGGAGAGCTTCGTTAAGGCCTTAAACTCACTCAAGGTTAAGCCTGGTCTCGTTTACATAGATGCAGCGGACGTGAAGGAGGAGCGCTTCGGTGAGGAGATTAGAAAAGGTCTGGACTTCGAGGCGGAGATAATAGCGGAGCACAAGGCAGATGACAAGTTCGTGCCCGTTTCTGCGGCTTCAATAATAGCGAAGGTGACCCGCGACAGGGCGATAGAGGGGCTGAAGGAGGAGTACGGCGAGATAGGCTCTGGTTACCCCAGCGACCCGAGGACAAGAGCGTTTCTCGAGGAGTATTACAGGCAGTACGGTGAGTTCCCGTCGATAGTGAGGAGGAGCTGGAAGACGCTGAAGAAGATAGAGGAGAAGTTAAGGGCCGAGGTTAGGCCGAAGGAAAAGAAGGTGCAGAAGAGCCTTGAGGATTTTCTGAAGAGGAGAACTTAACCGGAGAGCTCCTTTAAGAACTTCTCCACTTTCTCAAACTCTCCTTCCCTCAGCAGGAGTGCTACGGTGGAGTAGAGGCCGAAGAGTCCAAAAAGTACAGAACCGAATCCTAATCACGATTAGTACTAAGGAAGATTAGGATTCCACCCACTCAATCAGCCACTTCCACAGCGGGACGAACTTAACCTCACCCTCTTTCTCGTAGTCCCACGTCACCACCCTCAGGTTCTCCACGTTGAGCTTCTTTCCAACCGCGATGAGGGCATCGAGTTCCCGCGGTCGTATATCCTCCCAGTCCCCCGCGTAGGTAACCTGGATGAGCTCAACCGGTGAGCCGCGCTCCAGCACCACGAAGTCGACTTCCCTGTGCTCTTTGTAGTAGTATGCCTCCCTTCCCCTCCTGAGGAGTTCTAGGAAGACCGTGTTCTCCATGAGTCTCCCAATGTCCGGGGAAAAGGAGAACAGCCTTGGCAGCCCCATGTCTACCGGGTATGCCTTGGGAACCGAGAGCTCTGAAGTCCTGAGGGAGTAGGAGAACTTCTTCAGGAGGAAGACTGCCATCGCATCTTCCAGATGGTCGAGGTATTCATAAAGCGAGGCTTTGCTCACCTTGATCCCCTGGGACTTCAGCGTGTTGAATAGCGAGTTAACGCTGAACTCCTTCGCGAAGGAACGCATGATGGAGCGTATCAGGAGCTTCACGAGGTGGGTGTTCATCACCCCATATCTTTCCACCACGTCCTTGTAAACGACCATGTCGAGGTACTCCATCAGGAGGGCTTCCTTAAGGGCTTCCTCTCCCTCAAAGACAACCTGCGGGAAGCCGCCCCACCTCAGGTATTCCATCAGGTGGGCCTCTACCTCTGCTTCTCTCCTTGAGCTGAGCCGCTTTTTGGGCTCGAAGCCCCTCGCCTTAAGGAACTCGCGAAAGCTGAAGGGGAGCAGGGTAAACTTCAACGCCCTGCCCCTCATCTGGGTCGATATCTCCCTTGAGAGGAGCTTTGAAGAGGAACCCGTGACGAAGACATGATAGCCCTCGTCTTGGAGATAGCGCACGAACTTCTCCCAGCCCCTTACCTCCTGAACCTCGTCCAGAAATACGTAGGATGGTTCCCCGGCCACTTCCCTTTGGAGCTTGAGGAGCTCGACGATGTCCTTCGGTTCAAAGCCCTCCAGAAGGGGGTGCTCGAAGTCGATGAACATAACTTCCTCCCTGGGGAGCTTCCCGATGAGCTGGTAGAAGTAGAAGGTCTTGCCCGCCCTCCTGGGGCCAACTATGGAGACAACATAGTTTCTATCCAGAGGGACTTTCAGTTCCCTCTCAACGCCCTTTGGAAGCCCTCTCTCCTGGAAATCAAGGAGGTATTGTTTAACCGCATCCCCTCCAACATTCGGGCTCATCTTTGTCCTTGCATAAAAGAACATAAAGGACAAAGATTTCCTCCTATGGAAGAACAAAATTTAGCGGCCAAGCCTCGCCCTAAGCCGGTCCTTCAGCTCAAGAATCCACTCCAGGTAAACCCATAACGACTCTCTGAAGGCTTCCCAGCGGAGGAGCTCGTTGAGCGAAACTCCCATTACTACAGCCGCAGGAGGAACCAGCACCGTCGCATAAAAACTGAACTGCGTTTTGCCTCCGAGGGCATACTGGAGGGCGAAGAAACCAATGGTGCTCCAGAATACGAGGAAGGGCTCAAGAATTCTCTTTTTCCTCCTGTAGAGCCAGGGCATTGCAAGGATGAAGAGCACCATCCCCAGAAGCAGGAAGGGATCGGTTTGGGCGAAGATGTTGGGGTCAAAGTGGAGTGTGAAGGGCCGGTAGTTGATGAACCACTGCCAGAAGGGCGAGGTGTTGGGATTCGGACCTTTGTAGCTGAGGTGCCACTTAAAGCTCCCGAGGAAGTTGTTCAACCATTCCCAGGGACCGACCGCAATAATGGCTGGGACGTTGGGAATCAGAAAAGCTATCGTAGGGATAAGCGTGACCGTTAGGAGGAATTTTATCAGATTTCCTTCCTCTTTCAATGCCCTATAGACCAAAACAGGCCAGCCAAAAGCGCCGCTGAGCTTCGCGGCTGCAGCCAGGCCAACCGCAACTGCAGCGCCCTTAGTTTTTCCGTGAGCAAGGAAGTAGACAAAGAGGGCCGATCCAAAGGCCACGTAGATGTCGAGCATTGCGGCCACGGCGGTTGATTGAAGGGTTGGATCGGCGGCCGTAAAGATCAGAGCCATGAGCGAGGCTAGGTAGCTTCTTGTGATCCTCCAGGTGGCCAAAACTACGAGGACCTGGGTGACGAGGAACGTTATGAGTCCTGGGATGCGCCAGTTCAAAGGCTTGTCTTCAACGAGCATGCCAAGCATTATGAAGTCCTTGCCGAGGAAGGGGTGCTCGAGGTTCATGTAGTTCTGGATGTTTTCCTTGTCTGGGTATGAGTAGCCCGTGACTACATAGTAGGAATCCTTCGGAATGGCAGTAGAGACCTCTCTCAGGAATCTCGGCAGATTAACCTTTGGAATCTCGTAGTAAACCCCCGGAAACTGATAGTACTCGGTCCTGATAGTTGCTCCAGAGAGCGTTGCATAGTAATCGACCACAGAAAGATACTTTAGCTTGGAGCTTTCGTTCGAGAATATAACGTTCACTCCTTCTGAGCCGTTGTTGGTGTAGTGGGTGGAGAGGCCAAGCCGGTGGAGGACGTTCCTGCTCGCCGGAACGTACCAGACCTCATCGCCGATATAATCATCTACTCCGGCGGCTATCTTATAGGTGTACCAGAAGGATGATACCATGACCAGAATCACAACTACTATGAAAAGTGCCATCTTCCTGTCCATGTTCCCACCGCCAAAAATAATCGGTGAACTTTTTAAACTTCCCGCCGAGTGCTCCACGATGAACGAGGAGAAAGTAAGACTGGCGGAGGAACTGATAAGGAGAGGGCTTGACAGAAAGAAACTCCGCGCCAAGCTCGGCAAAGACTGGGAACTCATAGTTGGTATAGCAAAGGCTAGGATTAGGGCAAAGGATAAGTTCTCACGTGATGACCTCTGGATGGACCTCGAAGGCCTTCGCTACGCAACCCATGAGAGTGTCGCGAAGTACCGCGCCGATCGCCTCGGGGAGTTCGGGGTTAAAAGTATCGCCGACGTCTCCTGCGGCATCGGAATCCAGCTCATCTTCTACGCAATGAAGGTCAAGAAAGCTTATGGAGTAGATATAGACCCTCTAAAAGTCGAATTCGCGAGGAGGAACGCGGAAAAGTATGGAGTCGGCAACATCGAGTTCATAAACGCCGATTCGCTCTCGCCCGAGACGGTGGAAAGAATTGATGCCGATGTGATCTTCTCTGACCCAGCTAGGCCCCCCGAGATGCCCGAGAGGAGGCTGGAAGACCTACTCCCCAGCCCCTTGAAAGTTTACGAGACATACTCCAAGAAAACCGACGCCTTCATCTTTGACCTCCCGCCCCAGATGAGACGCGAGCTGGTCCCATGGAAGGGGGAGTTCGAGTACATTGACCTCCACGGCCACCTCAACAGGCTTACCTTCTACATCGACCCCCTCGCGAAAGCCGAGAGGAGTGCGGTCATCCTGCCAGCTGGGGCAAGGCTTGAGAGCGATCCAAACCTTGAGAGAATAGTTGAGTGGACGAATAAACCCGGGCAGTATCTCTATGAGATACCCCAGGCGATTGACTACGCTGGTCTGATAAACGAGCTCTTCCACCACCTTCCAGCCGAGGCGAGGATGCTCCTCCGCGAGAAGAGGCGCGTTTTAGCCACAGGAGAGGAGCCAGTTAAAAGCCCACTCCTGAAGAGAACCTACTCACTCGTCGCCGTTCTGCCGTTTCACCCTGTCAGGATTAACAACCTTCTCAGAAAAGAAGGCTTTGGAAGAGCCACGCTTAGGATAAGCGTCCCACAGGCGGAGTACTGGAGGATAAAGAAACGCATAGAGACCAACCTTCGAGGCGAAAGGAGGGCATTCGTCTTTAAGATTGGAAATAAAGCGGTCATAACCGAGGCAATCTAATTGCCACCAACTACAAGAAAGCCTTTTAATATCCCATCGCAAACTGGAGACAACAGTCGGGTGGGTGGTTGCCGTGTGTGGAATAATCGGATACATAGGTGAGAGACCGGCCTGTGAGGTTATTGTGAAGGGGTTAAGGCGACTTGAATACAGAGGCTACGATTCCGCGGGAATAGTGACAGGTGATCTTAAAGGACTTCATATCCGAAAAGGGGCGGGAAGAATAGATGAACTCGTGAAGAGGGTCGATCTGCTCTCAATGCCTGGGAACAGGGGGATAGGTCATACCCGATGGGCCACACACGGCGTTCCCAACGACATCAACGCTCACCCTCATTCAGACTGCACTGGTAAAATTGCCCTCGTTCATAACGGCATAATCGAGAACTACGAACCGATTAGGCGGGAACTCTTGGAAAAGGGACACAACTTCCGAAGCGATACCGATACCGAGGTCATAGCCCACCTGATAGAGGAGGAGCTCAAGACGGCTGGCGACTTCGAAACGGCCCTCAGAAGGGCCCTTACCAAGCTGAAGGGCTCATTTGCCCTCGGAATAATCTACGCCGATGAACCGGACAGGCTGTACTTCGTGAGAAACGAGAGCCCCCTCGTGCTCGGCATCGGCGAGGGAGAGAACTTTGCGGCCAGCGACGTTCCAGCATTCCTCGAGTACACGAACAGGGTGATTTTTCTCGACGACGGTGAGTACGCTGTGATAACAAAAGATTCTTGGGAAGTGAAGAATTTGAAAACCGGGGAAAGGGTGGAGAAGGGCATCCAAACTATCGAATGGTCGCTGGAGATGGCGGAGAAGTCTGGTTATCCCCATTTTATGCTCAAGGAGATATACGAGCAGCCGAAGGCAATAAAGGACGCCATCTACGGAAATCTAGAGCTTATCCCAAAAGTGGCCAGGGAGATAGCGGGCTATGAGAAAATGTACTTCGTCGCCATGGGGACCTCGTATCACGCGGCCCTCGTCGGTAAGTACCTCTTCCAGAGGCTGACAAAGAGAGTACCAGTTGTGGAGGAAGCAAGCGAATTCCGCTATGAGTTCGAGGATTTGGTTGACGATAAGACGCTGGTGATAGCTATTACCCAGAGCGGGGAAACGGCTGACACCCTTGCGGCAATGAAGCTCGCCAAGAGCAAGGATGCCAAAGTACTCGCTATAGTCAACGTTGTCGGTAGTATGGCCACAAGAATAGCAGATATAACCCTCTACACCCACGCTGGACCGGAAATAGGCGTGGCCGCAACGAAAACATACACAACCCAGCTCGTCATCTTAACGTTGCTCGCCATAGAGATCGCTAGAATCCTTAAAACCGCTGAGAAGGAGTTCCTTGACCTGCTCGAAAAGGAGCTCAATAATGTTCCCGATATAGTCTCGAGTATCCTTGAACTCAATGAGGGGATACGGGAGCTGGCAGAGAACCTAAAGGAGAAGAGGGACGTCTTTTATATAGGTAGAGGCATAGGCGTTCCCACCGCCCTTGAGGGAGCCCTAAAGCTGAAGGAAATAAGCTACATACATGCAGAGGGCCTGAGCGCTGGAGAGCTTAAGCATGGACCGCTGGCCCTTCTTGAGGAAGGAGTGCCCCTTGTGGCTGTTGCTCCGCCCGGAAAAACCCTCAACAAGCTTATAGGTAACATTGAGGAGGCGAAAGCCCGGGGAGCAAGGACGATAGTCGTTGGAAGTTCCGAAGAACTTAAAAGGGTGGCCGACACGTTAATAGCGATGCCTCCTGTGGAGGAACTCCTAAGTCCGATACCATATGTGATCCCACTTCAGTTAATAGCGTATCATCTTGCCGTTTTGAGGGGTAACGACCCTGACAAACCCCGAAATTTGGCAAAGTCTGTAACCGTGGAGTAGAGGTGGTTTGAATGGTAAGTACCAATTCAAAGAAAAAAAGAAAGAAAAAGGGGCGGGAAATCTCCCCCATGTCAGAGTATTACACCAAATTCAAGACATACGGAATCCCAGCTCTTGTGTTAGTGCTTGCATACCTTGGTTTTAAGCTCAGGGACATGACATCCAACTACAAGACATTCTGGGACCCAGACACTTTTTTCCACTACGAGATGTATAAAATAGCCATCCACAGTTGGATTCCCAAATACTTCGCCTATGCAGATCCTCCCACGGGTATAAAGCCCGGTGGATACCTGGGCCTCTACACGCTTGAGGCCATATTCTACAAGATTGTTCATCCCCTTGGTTACAATGTGTTGGGAGCATTCAAGCTCTGGCCTCCTTTTATAGGAGCCCTAACAATCATAGCTATATACCTACTCGGGAAAAAGCTTCACTCAGACTGGGCCGGCTTCTGGGGTGCAGCATTCATTGCCTTTTCGAGTGCAAACTACTTCAAGACAATGTCAGGGAACAACCGCGGTGAGGGGCCCTTCATGGCATTCTTCCTGCTGGCAGTTTTCTTCCTCATGGCATACCTTGATGAGAGAAACTACAACTGGAAGAAGATAAGCTGGGGCATCCTCTACCTGCTACTCAGTCTTCTTTTCATGGCAGCATGGACTGGGAGTACCTTTGGTGTGAGCATCCTGCTGGCTTTTGCCGCCGTTCATCCCATAATTCTCTTCGTATTTGGAAAAATTGAAGAGTTAAAACGGTTTATCCGTGAATTTTACCCACTTTACGGTTTGTCCCTCATACTCGGGTTTGTCCTGACTCTCAGCGGCTTTGTGAACATAAAGTGGTTCCTAATCTTTGCCATTGAGGTCTTCGTGGGGCTCTCAGTCCTCGCGGCAATAATGCTCTATGGCGAGAAACTCAAACTCAACTACTCTGACAAAAAGCACCGCTTCGGCGTTGTCCTTGTTATAGGAATCCTCGGCTTTGCTGCAGCGTACCTTTACTTCGGCCACGACCTCCTTAAGTTCATGGGGAGTGCTTATCAATCAAACCCACTCTATCAAACTGTTGCAGAGCTTGCAAAGACGAGTTGGAGTACGGTGAAGGCATCCTTCAGTGTAAGAGGCGATGACGGGCTCATGTTCTTCCTTTCCCTACTCGGATTCGCCATAGTCTTCCTCCGCTTCCTTAGGAAGCTCCTACACAACGACCTAACTGGTTACAAGGAGGTCTTCCTAGTGACCTATTACATCGCCTCGATATACCTCCTCTTCATGGCAGTCCGTTTCACTTTCCAGGCATCAGGAGCGGTGATGCTTCTAGCGGGAGTTGGTGTAGGTGAGTTTTTCCTCTTCGTTGAAAATATGAAGGAGACTACCTCGACGAAAACACTGTACGCGCTCCTCCTAATCCTTCTCTTCATTCCGCTGCCAATAGCAAGCGGACAATATCTCGGCAAATATGCAGATAGTTACTCCAGAGCCAGTGGTTCCGTTCCCCCAGACTGGGTGAGTGCCCTCAACTGGCTGAACAAGAGCACTAACCCACTCGACAGCGCAACGAGTTGGTGGGATTACGGATACTGGATAGAGTCAAGTCTTTTAGGACACAGAAGGAGTGCCACAGATGGTGGCCACGCGTACGACAGGAGGTACCTAGTTGCTGATTTCTTCTCACACTATGGAAACGACGCAGAACAGGACTTTGAGGCATGGGGACTAAACTACCTTATCGTCTGGCAGAATGACATAGGGAAGTTCAATGCAATAAGCTATTTGGGCGGTGCAATAACTTATGGAGAGTACAAAAGCGTTCCGATGTTTCAAACGGTACCAATTAGTTCCATCAATTTCACGAACGAAGGTGGAAAGACGGTAGTTTACATTATCAGCGGCAGATATGCCTACCAGCCCGAGATGACTATCGACCTTAGGAATGGCAAGATAATCAAGGGCAGAGCGGATATACCCTACATCCTGTACGTCTTCAGCAACTATGGCCTCCTGGCCTACAAGAAGGTAGCCTTTAGCAACTTTGTAAGGCTGGCTTTCCACATTCCATACTCCATCGAACCATGGGACGCTCAAAAGCTCTTTGCAAACTTTAAACTCGTCCACGTTGACGGAAGTGTTTCAACCTATGAGTTTAGACCCTTCGCGGTTTACAGGATTGACCAGTACCAGAACGGAAGCTGGGTACCGTTTTACAGTACACTAGGTAAGGGGAACCTCCCCAAGGGAGACCAGAAACTCAGGTTATGGATATCCGCATTCGGCAGGGATGTGAAAAACGCAACCCTGATCTTCGAGGCATATAACGGCACAAAACTCGTCGAGAAGAAAGTCTTGGCAGAAAATCTCAACATCAACCACCTTAACGAGACACCAGTTGAGGTGAGCCTCTTCATTCCCAATGCCACTGACTATAAGTTTGTGCTCGTACAGGAGGGGCCTGTCGGTGTCCTCGATGGGCCAGTTTATGTGAACGGAAAGAACGTGGATCCCGCATACGTCCTACATGAGGGTCAGAGCGGAAAGATAAAGCTCACCGCAGCGTTCCGGAAGGATTATAACAACGTGAAGCTCACCCTGAGGGCTAGTGTTGTCTACTACGTTACTCCCAATGGGAATGACATTTACAGCAAAGACTTCTACCTCGTTCCGCACCAAGACATAATCACCTACGTCCCACTGAAGACTCTAAGCGTCAAAGCTGGAGACAATGAGATAAGTGCAGAAGCCACGCTTCCTAACGGCGTCTTTGAGAAATTCATACAGTCTCTCTATGAAAAGTACGGCAAGGACAAGGTCGTGGTCTACAGGAAGAGGGTGGAGCCCATCTTCATAACTGAGAAGCAGTACGTCATATGGGAGGGTAGCTAAGCCTCCGACTTCTGACTATTTTTAAACTTTTAATCTTTAATCCTATTAATGCAATCTTTTTACCCCTCCTGATAACCAGATACCTACTTTGAAGTCCCTTAACCACCCCCAGCGGGCGGGAAGATGTGTATCTCGTCCCCATCATGGAGTTCAGTCTCCAACCCCTTCAAATGGAGAACGTTGTGGCCGTTTACTAGAACCATCCCGTCAATCGGTTTTCTCTCATCCACCCGAGGGGTTTCAAGAAGCTGCTTTTTAATATCGGGACTGTACTTCTCAGCGAGATGATCGATAAGCTCTCGGACGGTCTTCACTCCGTGGACTTCCACTTCTTTCCTACCAATAATCTCCCGGAACGTGGCATAGAACTTCACTTTCATTGGGCCCACCAAATGGGAGTCAAAGGAAAGCCTTAAATCGTTTCCGTTCGATTTTAATTCATCATGGTTAAGCTGACCGTGGAGCCCCCCGACTACTATCCCGTGGTAGATAAGTTCTTCGCAGATGGGCTTGTAGAAGCCCTAGAAGCCCTTGGAATAGATGTCATGGACATAAAGGCTGGTGTGAAAGCCCTGCAGGGCAGGATAAGGATTGGCTTTCTTATAGAACTCACCAAGCCAGATGCTTTCTCCAGAGTTGAGCTGGAAACAATAGTCTCAGCCGTGCTGGAAAAACTTGCAGAGGATGCTACAAAAAGCATGGGAAAGTTTTACAATGCAAGCTTTGAGATAGCTGGGTTTAAGATCATAGAATCTCAGAGCACGCGGAAGAACAAAGAAACAAAACTCGTGATCAAGGCTCCGGAGGACATGAGGATAAACCTCGAGCGTCTGGGCAAGGGATTGACCATTTACCTCCGGGACCGGGGAATCAGCTTCTCCACCCTTGTGATCAACGTTCCAAAGGACGGCAGGCCAAAGGGGCTAATAACGCTTCTCCTGAAAAAACCGATTCACCCCCTTGAAAAGGAACGGATAGCGAAGAGCATATTCGAGAAGAGTCAGTCCTATCTCCGCACACTTAACATGGACTATCTCGAGGTCGACGTGAGAGTACTTGACCAGAATGACAGGAAGGCTCCTTTAACACTCAATGAGAAGGTAAAAGAGGACGAAAGCATAGTGGAGGGAACAGAAGATGAGACTGTCAAGGAGATCCTGGAGGCCTTTGGGCGGGGCTTTCCCGAGCTCTGATATAATCAAGCAGCGGTCTTATACGCTCCCAAACCTCAGATATTCCTCCATGCCCGTCCACCTTAACGTAGAGCCCCTGTTTCTTGTAGAACTTGATTATCGGCTCCATATTTCTGACGTAGAGGTCGTAACGCTTGGATATTAGTTCGACTCTGTCATCATCTCGCTGGACTAACTCAGACCCGCATACATCGCACTTCCCAGGCACCTTGGGTGGTTTGTATTTGAGGTGATAGACTGCCCCACACTTCGGGCATATCCTCCTGCCGGATATCCTCTCGATGGTCTCCTCCTTAGAAATGAATATTTCAAGAGCCACGTCAATGTTGAGCCCGTGATCGTAAAGATAGTTCTCGAGAGCAAGCACCTGTTCAGCAGTCCTTGGGTAACCATCAATTATGAAGTTCCGCCTATGACGCCTGAGTCTTGAGATTATAAGCGTGTTGACCACGGTATCAGGGATTAGGTCACCCCCTTCGATGTACCTTTTCATTTCCTTCCCGAGTTCAGTCCCAGCCGATATCTCGGCCCTTATCATATCGCCCGATGAGATATAAGTCAAGTCATAGCGCTCCACTATGGTTCTAGAGTGAGTCGATTTGCCGCTTCCCGGCGGGCCAAAGATTAGGATGTTCACTTATCTCACCGTTATTTGTTTATCTTCACCGCACTAAAAGGCTTATGGCTGTGGTTCCGAGGTTGAACACAGATTTTGTCGGGGCTTCGGGTTATACACAGAACGTCAGAAACATTCTCTTTGCTGTAACAACGTGAAGGAAAGAGCGAGCCTAGAAGCACAAAAATAAAGCGAGGTTTATACAGTGAAGATCCTTATCGTGTTCGTTCCGGCCGTCCTACCAATGGGGGTCCCCTTAGTTAGCAGGACGGTATCACCCGTCTTAACAACGCCGAGACCCGTCATTAGAGTGAGTATCTCATCCTCTGTAGTTGAATCCACGACGAATGGATACACGCCGTAGGAAAACATCAGTGTCCTAGCAACCAATTCGTCCGTTGCAAACGCTAGTATCCATTGCTTAGGCTTGAAGCGTGAAATAAGCCTTGCCGTTTCGCCACTCCTCGTCGGCGTGAGGATATACTTGATGTCTATGGAATTCAGGGCCTCTATAATGCTCCTTGTGATGGCATCCTTTACTCTGCTTCCCCGAGGAATTCCACGCTTAAGTTCCGACATTTTCCACTGAACTATCCTCTCAGACCACATGGAGTCCCTGTAGGCCTCGGTAGTCCTGGCTATTCTGGCCATCATCCTAACTGCATCCACCGGATACTTTCCAACGGCGGTCTCCTCAGAGAGCATCACCGCGTCGGTGCCATCAAGGATGGCGTTCGCCACATCAGTAACCTCTGCTCTTGTCGGAAGCTTCTCTGCAGTCATGCTTTCCAGCATCTGCGTGGCGGTTATGACAGGCTTTCCGGCTAAATTTGCCTTTTTTATGAGCTTTTTCTGAAGAACAGGCAGTTTTTCGATCGGCATCTCCACCCCGAGGTCGCCTCTTGCCACCATAATGCCATCCGCAGCGTTGAGAATTTCATCGAAGTTTCTAACAGCATCGGGACGCTCGATCTTCGCAATTATGAAAAGCCTTCCCTTCCTCTCTTCGGCAAACTTTCTCACATCCAGAATATCGTAGGCAGAACCAACAAAGCTCACCCCCACTGCATCAATGCCGTGCTCCATGGCGAATTCGAGTATCTCCCTGTCTCTATCTGTTATGGCCTCAACGGGCATTCTCATGTTGGGAACGTTTATTCCTTTGTGAGAGTAAAGCGTCCCTCCCACTATCACCTTGCATACAACTTCCTTCTCGCGAACCTCCTCGACCCTTAGAGCTATGAAGCCATCGCTGAGATATATAACGTCCCCTTTGGACACTAACCTTGGGAAGTCCTTGAACTGAACTGGAATTAGCCCATCATACCCCTCTATCTCTTCGGTGGTCAGGATCACCGTCTGCCACCGCCTTAGCGTCACTTGATCCTTTTGGAGCTCCCCGACTCTAATTTTGACTCCCGGAAGATCGCCCAGAACTGCAACAGGTATGTTGAGTTTCTCCGCGACTTTCCTCACGAGATGTATTGTCCTCTCATGTTCTTCAAACGTCCCGTGTGCGAAGTTGATCCTCGCAACATTCATTCCAGCCCTAATAAGCGCGGTTATGGTCTTCCTATCCCGGGAAGATGGACCAATGGTGGCAACTATCTTGGTCTTATGCGTTGGAAGTCTCATCCTCTCACCTAATACCTTTCGGAAGTCAACCTAAATAACGTTAACCCAAAACCTTAATAAATTAGGATGCCCTAACTAACTCGGTGATACCATGAGACTTTTGGAGGTAAAGGTTCTCGATGAAGAAGGGAAGAAGGTAACACTAAAAGAAGTACTTGGAGGGAGATGGACCGTTCTCTACGTGTATCCAAAGGACAACACCCCTGGTTGTACAACCGAGGCTAAGGAGTTCACCGAACTTCTCCCAGAGTTTGAAAAGCTTGGTTTTCAGATAATAGGCGTCTCAAAGGACTCTGTAAAGAGCCACCTCCGTTTCAAGGAGAAGCAGGGACTTAAGATCAAACTCATCAGCGATCCCAACGTTGAGCTGATAAAGGCCCTAGGAGCGTGGGGTAAGAAGAAGCGTTATGGAAGGGAATACGAAGGGGTGATAAGGAGCACGTTCGTCCTCAATCCTGATGGAGAAATTGTCTGGAAGAAGTTTAATGTCCGCGCGAAAGGGCATGCAGCCAAAGTCCTCGAGGAAGTTAAAAAGCTCGTTCAGGTCTAGTCTCGTTCTCCCATTTTCAATCCCGGGAATTCCAACGCCCTTTTCAGATCTCTGAAGCAGGCGTCGCAATATCCCATGAACCGTCGGTCCCATTCTCCCATTCTCTCAGGAGGGTTCATAACGCAATCGTTCCTGCAGTGTCCCAATCCAAACCCATGGCCGATTTCATGGAGGACTCCTTTAACTAGGCGCTTTTTTAGAATGGTCCTTCGATTTTCACTTCTTTCGAGTTCACTCTCAAACGGTTTGACCGAAAGAACCATCATCCTCAACCCACCTATTGCCTCCTGAATCCCGAAGAAACGCTCGAAGAAATCAAAGTATGGATTTCTCGAAACCAATGGAAAGGAGACGAGGGCGAATATCTTGTTCATTCTGATGCTCCCCTTGTTCTCCATTTCTTGAAGGAGCTTTGAATGAAGAGCCTCGATTATTGCTTCGAGTGGATAAAGTCTCATGCTCCCTTTCTCGGTCTGAAGATTAATAACATACCCGGGCCCAACGTCAAGGCGTCCGACATAAAGAAGACGCAGAGGAAGACCCTCCTCCGAAAAGTGGCGGTTAACCTCGTCGTAAACTTCAAATATAAGATCTTTGTCCCCGAAGTTACCTATGTATGTAGCAGCTACAAACTCCACACTTCCACCATTCTTAAGGGAGATTCAGAGTACTTAAACTTTAATGCTGGTTGAACCATAAAGTTTTTTAAGGATTCACTTGGAGTGATATTGGGCGATGGCGTCCGCCCGGGCTTTGTGCCAAATCGCCCATAGGGGGCTGATGACGCCTGTTCTCCGTCGAACGTGAGGAGGCGGTAGAATGGGCTCGAAGCTTCACGAGATTAAACGTTATATTAATATTGATGCAGTCCTAAGATACATTCAAGAGAGAAGGCACGAGGACGGTGGTTACTGCTTCGTGAGCGCTCTGGAGGATACTAATGTAAACGACACTTATCACGCCATTAAAATTTACGATTTACTCGGGTTGGAGTTCCCGGAGCCTGAGAATACCATTAACTTCCTTGTGAATTCGATTCAACCCCAGACGGCAGTGGTAGCAATAGCAATGGCTCTAGAAGGCCTAGCAATCCTTGGAGCCAGTGACATCGCGAGGGAAAGGATCGATATCGTATTCAGCAAATATAATCCCTTAGAAGGGAAGTTTGCCGTTGGGCTCGGTGGGAGTGAGGAGTTCGGAACGGCTACACCCCTTGAAGCCACATACTGGGTTACCAAAGCTTTTAATGCCATCAACTACAGATTCTCTAAGGAGGAAAAGGAAGCCATCCTAAAGTTCGTCATGAAGTTTAGAAACGGGAACGGGTATGGAGTCAAGCATGCGACAACCACGATGACGTACCAGGCCCTTTACACGCTCTACAACCTCGGCTATCGTCCACCGAAGAGTCCCCACTTCAAAAACTGTGAGGTCTGTGGGGAGTGGGGTGGCTTCACAGAGGTTCCATACAGCCTACCGCCATACCTCGAACCAACCTTTTATGGAGTCAGGGGGCTTGAACTCCAAGGCGAAGTCCCAACCTGTCCTAGGAAGCACGTCTGGTTCATTCGCCAGCTTCAAAATGCAAACGGTGGCTTTAGACGCTCTCTCGAACTCGGCATCTCCAACTTTCAGAACACCTACCGCGCTCTGGCAGTTGTTGATTCGATGGTCAAATACCTCTGAGTGGTGACCATGGACTTGGTAAGCATTTACTTGCGAGAGGCCATTGAAAAAGATGGTTGCCCTGTCTGCAGGCTCCTTGAAAAGTTTGAGAAGGATGAGATAGAGACTATACTCTACGAACACGTTAATAACCCCTCCATAAGGGAAGAATTCAAGAAGAGCCTCGGTCTGTGTCCATACCATGCATGGAGGTTGTTTGAGACTGCCTCCTCCAATCCCCTCTACGGTGGCCTTGGAGTTGCAATAATCTACGAACACATGCTGAGAACCTACATAAAAGACCTTAAGAACGAGAACCCCATAAGGGAGGGAGAATGCTACCTCTGCACACTCATAGAGGAAAAGGAGAGGCTCACCATAAAAGCCATGTCGGATAGAATGAAAGAACTTCTGCCAGTTTATGAGAAGGCAGATTCCGTACTCTGTAAGAGGCACTACGAGCTTTTGCTGGCGGAACTTGAGAAGCAAGAGCCGGAAATAGCAGAGAAGCTGAAAAGACTTCACCTCAAAAAGTTGGAAGAGCTCAGGAAATTGGTGGAAGGTTTCATTGAGAACTCGGACTATCGCTCCAAAAGGGGCCCAAGCAGAGAAGAAGCCACGGCAATAAGGCTCTCCATAGAAGCCCTAAAG
>JALTCK010000154.1:0-13535 GCA_027074805.1 Thermococcus sp.
GCCTTGACAAGGTTGGCAGCAACCTAATCCTCGTTGGTGGGCCAGTCGTCAACAGCGTCACAGCCGCCCTCGCCGACAAGCTCGGTGTTCCGAGCGACTACAACGGATGGGAGAGCGAGTACGGCACCGGTGCTGACAGCGGCGTCATAGCTTACAAGGCCGAGTGCGGAGCTATCGGCGGCTACGGTGTCCTCCTCGTTGCAGGTACCGACAGGGAAGGAACTATGGCGGCTGCTGAGGCCCTCATGAACTACCTCAACAACCTCTGAAGCCTTTCTCCCTCTTTCTTTTGATAATTCCTTTTCTGGGGGTTTTGAGATTGGAAACGAGAAAGATTGCAGTAGCATTAGTAGTGCTCTTGATAGTGCTGACGCCTTTGGCCTACGTAGGATACAGTTATTCGGCGTATTCGAGGGTTATTGAACCCGGAAAGGCTTTGGGAAGCACCGAATACGTTGTAGTAAAGACACCAGCAGGCCAGTTCCGTTCAATGACACTCCAGGATTTCAAGGACTACTTGGCGCAGGGTGGTGAAATTCCAGAAGGCTCAAAGGTATACAAGATCAACGTTGAAAGCTACATCACAGGGAGCCCCATAGTGGACATAAATACCACCCTGAGATCACTCTACGACTCCTACACTATAATCCTCGGTGATCCCTCCGTAAAGGAGTGTAAGGATCACCCCGAGCTTTACATGGGGAGCTGTACCCAACGCACTGTTGCGGTGATGGAAGTCACCGCGTTTGTCAGCAATATATTCAGCACAATGTACTACCTGAAGGCACTTGCACTTGGATATAATAACACCAGCGCTCGTGAGTACGCATTCCAGGAGACCATGAAACGTAACAGGAAGGGATACCTGGATTTCTGGACGAAGTTTGAAATAGGTCGAGGAAGCTTGGGAAATGCGGAAAATCTTGCAATCCTCCTAATAGGTCCTGCTGAAGGGGCTACTGAGAACAGGGTCTTTGTACCCAGGAAGGGACTCCTCGTATTTGAAGCAACATCCGATGACACCCTAAGAGCTGAGGTCGTGCTGGTTGAACAACTGATAAACTTCCAGTGGCCAAACAACAGTACTGCCTCGGGGACTAACTCGTGATAAGTCCCCTGAGTAGTTTCCTTTTTTCTTCCCCAACTACCTTGAAGAAATCGTCTTCTGATGAAAAGGGCCTGTGATAGAGTATTTTTGGAACGGTTTTCTTTCCTATTGCCGGGAGCATCTCCAGGATTTTTGGGTTTTCGGTATTGACATTTACCGGGATCGGAATTCCTGTGATGCTTCGGAATCCATGATCAACTATCAAAATGTCGTAAAATCTCCCAAGCTCCATCTTCTTCGGAACTCCGACGATTAAAGGATAGCTGCCCAGCTGCCTCCCAAAGGTCAGCCCGTTCTCATGAACTTCAGCCAAAACCTCCCTTAAAATTGTGCCTGTTGGAACAACTCTCTTAAGCATGGGAAGGTCAATTTCATGGCGTATCTTGTATTTGTAGTGATGTATCAGTCGCTTGTGTTTTTCAGTTTTTACCTTGTTTCTCATGTTCCATAGCGGAGTCCCCGGAAACACAACAACCTGTCTGATGTTTATCCTCCTTACCATGAGACCGTCATCAAGGAGTCTTTTCAGGAACTGGAACGTAGCTTCATAACTCTTCTTAGTCTCGCCTGGGAGGCCAAAGATAATGTTTATTCCTGGCAAAAGCCAGGGCATCCCATTGGGCCCTCTTCTCCCACCGATTTCGTTGAGTATCTTCACTGCCTCATAGGTCTCCTCCGCGGTGGCGTTAAGGTTGTTTAGCTTGGCAACCTTGGGGTCGGCGCTCTCAAGACCAAATGCCACGACATTTCCTGGAGTTCCGTATTTGATTAGAGTCTTTGCTATCGTGGTGCTCTCTTCCGGATAGTTGGCTATCACCGCTGGGTTTGCATTATCAACGTGAAGGGTTTTAACATCAGGTGTCACCGAACGGATTCCCCGGAATAGCCTTTCCACAGCCTCTGGATTGGGAATCGGTACCCGTCCATTTGGCGTGGACCTGTAAGAGAATATACAGCTCTGCCTGCCGACTCGAAAATGCCTAACACCCAAATCATAAAGTGCTTTAACCTCTACCACGACATCCTCGACCTCTCTATCCTCGACCGTTCTATACCTCACAGGCTCGGTGCAGAAGGAACATCCCCCAATTCCCATGGCCTTCGGACAGCCCCTCTGAGTCTCAATCTCAACGATAACTTTGTTCGGATACCCTGGAAACTGTCTCACGACTTCGGCACCGAGGACAGCATAGTCTCTGAGCTCAGTATAGCTCCTGAATCGTAAGGGATCTGCGTCCCTTGGATTGGTTAGATAATCGAAGAGAAACGCCTCCAGATCGCCGTAAACGACGTAGTCAAAAACTGAATGTGCCATCCGAAGTTCCTTGGAGGTCACTTTTGTCCCACCCATGTGAGCCGATCCCATGAATGCCGGTCCTCCAAGAACTTTCTCCGCTTTATAATTCTTTATGAACTTCGCAATCTCCTCGACCTGAGAGGGAACCGCAGAGAGGTATTTGCCCGGTGTGTGCAGGCCACCGATGTAGACAATGAGGCCTGCCTTTTCTAAAATCTTTTGAGTTTTAGAAAAATTTGGTGTCTTGTTTTTTGTGGCTATACCTCGTTCCCCAACGAAGGTTGCTCTGAGATCATCTATGGTGATATAGAAAATCCTAGCGCCCTTTTGAGCTTTCTTTATTGCTCCGTATGCGTATCGGGGATATATTCCCAAGTAGGGTGGAACACCAAGGCCCGCTGGTTCATCAGTGTAGCCATCTACTATGGCAACTATCATGTGAGGAGCTCTTCCCTTCCTCTTAAAAATCGATCGCTTTCGAAATCCGTATAAGTTATTGTTTCTAATTTGTTATTAGTAGGTGAGAGTTATGAACACTCGGTATGAAACCGTAGGGAAAAAGAAAATTTCTGAGATAATTGAACTGTTATCTAAGCTTGATGCAAAAGAGTTGATGGCTTATTGGATCGATCAGGAAATAAAGGAGGCCGAGATGTATCATTACCTTCACGAACTCAGCAAAGAAGTGCAGTGGGATGAGAGAATCCCAAAGCTCTTCTTCCGTCTTTATCAGGAGAGTCTGGGTCACGCGGAGGCGCTTTTGAAAATGTTTAAGGAAATGTTCCCTGATGAAAAACCTCCAAAGGTTGATCTCCCGGCGCTTGAGGTAGAGCTTTCGAAGGAAGAGCTGAAGGAGCTTGTGAAGAGCAAAAGGCTGAAGGACATACTGGAATATCTCATGGGGACAGAGAAGCTGGCACACGACGTGTACAGGTACCTTGCGGAGAAAAGTTCAGACGAAGATGCCAAGGCGACGTTAATATGGCTGGCAAAAATTGAGGATGGTCACTACCGTCTATTAAGGGATCTGTACATAACCCTCTTTGGAATGCCACCAGAGTGATACCTATGCCCTCAGAACCTTTTCTTCTTTCAGGTACTTCTCTATTTCCAGAACATCCTCAGGCCAGAGTTGGAAAACCCGTTTCTGGGCATGAGGGACTCTATCAAAAACCACCTTCACACCTTTGAATTCTTCCTTCGAGAGACCGAGCATGTGGTGGGATTTTTTGAGGGCGGAGCTTACGGTGCTTTTCCTGTGCTGGAACAGCGCCCTCACGAGGTTTTGATTGAGCTCAACCCTCTCCTTCTTGGGTTTGGGTCTGAGCACGACAACGGCCGAGTCAACCTTAGGCCGCGGCCAGAAGGCTCCCTTTCCGATGCGTTCAACGATCTCTGCCTCAGCGGTTGCTAGTATCATAAGAGACAGTCTGGAGTAGTTCTTCTCTCCTGGATTTGCAACCAGTCTCTGGGCAAACTCCAGCTGATATATGAGTACGGCCTTTTCAAACCCATACTGGAGGAATCTGAAGGTTATCGGCGAGGAGATCTGATATGGGAGGTTGGAGACCACCTTCGTGAACTCTGGAAAGGGGACCTTCAGCGCATCCCCTTGGATTATCTCAACGTTTTCCCACTCGTACTCCCTCCGGAGTATCTCCACGAGCCGCTGGTCCTTCTCTATCGCGTAGACCTTCCTGGCCCTTCTGCTCAGCACATCCGTGAGAATCCCGAGGCCCGGCCCAATTTCAAGAACCACATCATTTTCGGAGATTTCAGCCCTTTCCACGTTGCGCTCCACTATGTCGGGAACCACGAGAAAGTTCTGCCCGAGGTTTCTTCGGGCGTTGAGGTGGTACTTGGAAATAAGGTAGAAGAGGCGATCCTTCATACCCGGAAAATCCTCCTAGAGCCCACGAAGAGTCTGTATTTGTCCTTTCCAACTATCTCATCTACGATCCTCTTGGCTATCATCTTGGATGGATCCGGAAGGCCCTTTACCCTATCTCTGAGATCTTCAAAGCTCTTGAAGGGCTCCCTCTTTCTCTCGTCGATGATCTCCCACATATGCTTTTTCCCTATGCCGGGCAGGAGTTCAAGGCTGTGGAGTCTGTTGGTTATCGGAGGTGCCATGTTAAAGAACTGGATGAAGCGCTCCTCATTATTCTTTACGATTTCCTCTACGACGTAAGGAAGCTCAGCCCTGGCGGTGGCCGTTAGATCATCGTAGTGTATCTTCTTGTTTATCATGAGAACCTTGTCCCTCTCGCCCTTCCCGACGAAAACCCTCTCATAGAGCATCAGGTCGATTTTCGGAGTAATTTCTAGCAATGTGAATGCCTTCTCTCCTATAACTTGAGCCACGGCTTTGCCGCTCCTATGTCCGGTCTTCAGGTCAGTGTAGCCCTCGGGGAGATAGTCCAGCACGTAAGCGTACTCCTCATACTCGACGTTCCGCCTCTTCTTCTCGAGGCTCTCCCGGTAAGAGTGTCTCCTATACCTGTCCATTTTCTCTCCCCCAAAAATTATACCCCTCTGGCTTTTTATACTTTGTTAAGAAAAGTGAGAAAAATCACTCCCGGTACTCATCCAGGAGCGAGACTATTTCCCTTGCCTCTTCTGGGGAGGGGATGTAGTCCTCCTTCGAGAAGATAACGCGTATGTCGGAGTAGTCCTCAGGCATGAGGTCGACTAGCTTGGAAGCAAGCCTCTCATCCAACCACTCGAAGAGGTCTATGAGCTTTTCCTTGAGCTCCTTTGCCTGCTCCGGCTTGAGCTTTGAGAACCTTTCAGCATGCTCCAGACTAACCCTGGCCTCGTAGAACATGGGCTCCTCCGGGTTTTCCTCCATCCCCTCCTCCTTCCTGCGCTCAAGGAGCTCCTTCGTTTCGGCTATCGTGAGATAGTGCTCCTCGAGCTTTTTACGCCCTATCATGTTCATCCCTTCTGTGCCCTGAGATGAACCGGGTGTATGAAGAAGGTCTTAACCTTCCCGCCGTCGGTTATCTCGACGACGTAGGCATCACCGCGCTTTCCCACGACGGTACCGGTTCTCCCATGGAATCTCGGGTCGGGCATACCCTTGTGATAACTCGGCTCGATGACTATGTGGACCTTCTGGCCGACCTCAAACTCCTGGAGGAACCTCGTGAGGGGAGGCAGACCCCTTTCCCTCGGCTTCTTGCTGAGCTTTCCGCGGGTCTTCCTACGGAAGCTGTGTGCCTTCTTAACCATTATCAACCACCTCTCAAGGTTTTAACGTCACAGTGGACGACACCACACGGGATTTTCACGCCTTTTCGGCATACGAACTAAGCCTGTTATGGCTCCGCTATCCAATCAAGGGAAACCTTTTATAAAGTTTTCACTCGTCGAGGATGTTCAGAACGTCCAGCCTCTCACACCACGCTCCCTTTCCAAGGAGCTCGGTGACGCTGGGTTTTGTCCTCCCCTTATCTCCCGATACCAGTTCTTTGATGTAGAGTCCGCCATCCGTCACAAGTCTGAGCTCGAAGTGTCTCTCGTCGATCCACCTTGCCTCGGCCTTATAAACTCTCTTCACACGAACCTTGTCCGCCCTGGCTTTTCTCACGCGCCAAGGCGTTCTTTGATGAATCTTCAGACCGCTCAGCTTTCTTGCAACATTCTCTGCCTCCTCCGGACTTATTCCCTCCTCAACGAGGACCAGAGCCAGGTATTCCTTTCGGTGGTTTTTCGTGAGGACCTCTTCTGCCTCCTTCGGCGAGACGAAGTGAAGGTTGAGAACCTCGACCTTACCGCTCGCGTTTATCTCCTCGGCTATCCTGCCGAGCTCAACCTTTCTCCTCCTCGGTCTCTTAACCTCGACCACGAAGGGCCTCCCGCTGCCGAGCATGCGGACGTCGACGTCTTCTCTACCGGCACCCTTAAACACGCATTTGCCCTCGAAGGCCCTGGAAAAGGCCCGGCAGATTATCGAGGCCACACTCTCGTCAAAACCGGGTAGAGGCGTTTGTGGGATTCCCCTTACGAGCTTTCTGTAACGGCCGTAAACGTAAACCGGGTTGATCTGGATTTCGATCTTCTCGGAGAAGGGTTCGACTATGAAAACGACGTCCGGACTTGTTGATGCCTCTTTCCCGCTTATCCTTCCGAAGGCCTTTCCAAGCTCGCGGTTGAATTCTCGGTTTATCGGCTCGCCGGTTTCAACTCCCAGCTCCTCCCAGAGGGCCTTTTCCCCCTCAACGATTTCCTCCGGGAAGCGCGAACCTACGAGAAAGGTCTCGAACTCCAGGTCATCGGCAGCGTTCTCCATGAACTTTGCCAACTTTGGGATTTTTTCAAAAACGTTGTGACACAGCCCGCATTCCTCCGGCTCCTCTATCGGGTTCAGCCCCCTGGCGGAACGCTCCATGTTGAGACTGAACCTTATCGCCTTTCCCCTCTCCTCGTTGGTTCCCTTTCCGAGCCTCGCGAAGAGCCTGCCAAGGCAGTGGTTGCACAGCTCGTGTCTTTCAAGGGCCTTCTCTGCGGTCTCCAGTATCATCCTCCCACCCTAAAGCTTTTTATCGGCGCGCCTAATTAGGACCGATGATGACTCGAAGGCAACGGATAATAAGCCTTTTGGAGGAGCGCGACTACTCGGTGAGCGAATTAGCCATGGCACTGGAGCTCCGTGGCAGGGGGTCAAAGAGGCTTATCCTGGAAGAGCTTAAGGTCATCCAGAGAATTGTTAAGAGGGATGGCAAGGTGCTTCTGATAAAGCCCGCCGAGTGTAGGAAGTGCGGGTTCGTGTTCAAACCGGAGATAAACATTCCATCGCGCTGTCCAAGGTGCAAGTCCGAGTGGATTGAGGAGCCCAGGTTCAAGATTGAGGTGAGGTGAAGTGCATGCGAAAAGTTGAGGAGTTTATGAAGGCCCACAACCTCGAGGTCGGCGACCTGATAAGGGTCGTCAAAAGGGAGGGAGAGGAAAGGCTGACCTTTGAGGGCATCGTGATGCCGCCCTACGAGCTCTCGCCGGGGGAGACCCTGACCTTAAAGCTCGACAACGGCTACAACATCGGTGTTCTGATAGAGGCCATAGAGAAGGTCGAGATCATTGAGAAGGCCTCTGGCAGGCCGAAGATGGAGTTCAGGGAGGTTCTGCCGAAAAGGGAGGGACTCCCAAACGTGAGGGTTCTCGGGACTGGAGGTACGATAGCTAGCAGAATCGACTACAAAACTGGAGCGGTTCACCCGGCCTTTACCGCGGAGGAGCTGGCAAAAGCGGTCCCCGAGATATTCGAGATCGCCAACATAACCCCCGAGCTGATTATGAACATCCTCAGTGAGGACATGAGGCCCGAGTACTGGAGGAGGATAGCGGAGGAAGTTTCCCGCGCTCTAAACGAGGGTGAAGACGGAGTGGTGATAGCGCACGGAACCGACACTATGGGTTACACAGCAGCAGCTCTCAGCTTCATGCTCAGGGGCCTCACAAGGCCCGTAGTCCTTGTCGGCGCCCAGAGGAGCTCCGACAGGCCGAGCAGTGACGCGGCCATGAACCTGACCTGCGCGGTCAAGATGGCAACCAGCGACGTTGCCGAGGTCATGGTGGTTATGCACGGTGAGACAAGCGATACCTACTGCCTTGCCCACAGGGGAACGAAAGTCAGGAAGATGCACACGAGCAGGAGAGATGCCTTCAGGAGCATAAACGACATCCCGATAGCCAAAATATGGAAGGATAGGATAGAGTTCCTCAGAAACGACTACAGGAAGAGGGGTGAAGGGGAAGTCAGAGTGGACGGCAGGATGGAGGAGAAGGTCGCTATTCTCAAGGTCTACCCCGGAATAAGCGGCGAGCTTCTCGATTTCCTCGTTGACAGGGGCTACAAGGGTGTCGTTATAGAGGGAACTGGACTCGGGCACGTACCCCAGAGCTTCATACCCCACGTCCAGCGGGCGGTTGAGGAGGGGGTTTCGGTCTGCGTGACGAGTCAGTGCCTCTACGGCAGGGTGAATCTCAACGTCTACTCCAACGGAAGGAAACTCCTCAAGGCTGGGGTTATACCCTGTGAAGATATGCTTCCAGAGACGGCCTACGTCAAGCTCATGTGGGTTCTTGGGCACACGAGTGACCCAGAGGATGTCAGGCAGATGATGTTGAAGAACTATGCCGGTGAGATAACACCCTACACAAGGTTCGACACATACCTGAGGTGATGAGGATGAGCGATCGGTTCAATTACGAGGAACTGGGCCTGAAGGTCGGCCTTGAGATTCACAGGCAGCTGGACACGAAAAAACTCTTTTCACCTGCCCCGAGCGAGTTAAGAGAGGAGGTGGACTTTGTCTTTGAGAGGGGGCTCCGCCCTACCATGAGTGAGCTGGGGGAGATTGATCCAGCCGCTTTAGAGGAGTTCAAGAAGGGTAAAAAATACGTCTACGAGGGCAACTACGAGTTGAGTGATTTGGTTTACATGGACGAGGAACCGCCTAGGGGCCCCGACAGAGAGGCCCTAGGGGTTTCGCTCCAGATAGCATACCTCCTCAACGCCAAGCCAGTTGACGAGGTCCACTTCATGCGTAAGATAGTCATTGACGGTTCCAACGTTTCCGGCTTCCAGAGGACGGCGATAATAGCGCTCGACGGGAGGGTTGACACCCCATGGGGGAGTGTTGGAATCCCAACTATCTGTCTTGAGGAAGATGCCTGCCGTATCGTTGAGCGGAAGGAAAAGGAGGTGATATACCGCCTCGACCGCCTCGGGATCCCCCTCGTTGAGATAAGCACGACCCCGGACATACACCATCCGGAGCAGGCGAAGGTGGTCGCGAAGTACATCGGCGATGCTCTGAGGGCCACCAGAAAAGTCAAACGCGGCCTTGGAACGATAAGGCAGGATCTCAACGTTTCGATCAGGGGTGGTGCGAGGGTCGAGATTAAGGGCGTGCAGGAGCTCGATATGATTCCCCTCATCATCGAGAGGGAAGTTGAAAGACAGCTCAACCTCCTCAAAATCCGCGACGAGCTTCGCGAGAGGGGCGTTAAGCCGGAGGATATCAAAGAGGAGATTCATGATGTTACTGACGTCTTCCAGAACACGGAGTCAAAGATAATCGCGAGAACAGTCAAAAAGGGCGGCAGAGTTCTGGCCGTCAAGATTCCCAAGTTCCGCGGGCTTATAGGCAGGGAAATCCAGCCCGGGAGAAGGCTTGGAACAGAGATGGCGGACAGGGCAAAGAAGTACGTGAGGGGAATATTCCACATAGACGAGCTGCCGAACTACGGTATCAGCGAAGGGGAAGTTAACGCGGTTGTGGAGAAGCTCGGACTTGGCGAAGAAGATGCTTTCGTCCTCGTTGCTGCAGAGGAGGAGACCGCCAAGAAGGCCCTCCTTGAGGTAATTCAGAGGGCGAGGGAAGCCATAGAGGGCGTCCCGGAGGAGACGAGAAGGGCACTACCGGACGGCAACACCCAGTACATGCGGCCCCTGCCGGGCAAGGCGAGGATGTATCCTGAGACTGACATACCCTCCATTTATATCCCCCCCGAGGAGAAGGAAAGGGTAAAGGCCAGCCTTCCGGAGCTCCCCCAGGAGAGAGTCGAGCGCTTCGTACGGGAGTACAGAATCGACAGGAGCTTGGCCGAGACCCTCGTAAACGACGAGCGCGATGAACTCTTCGAGGAACTCGTTGGAAAGGGAGTTAAGCCATCCCTGGTGGCTTCAATACTCGTGGTGGTTCTAAAGGGCCTCAAGAAGGAGGTTCCGATAGAGAACCTCACGGAGGAGCACATAAGGGATGCATTTGACCTATACCTCAACGGGAAGATAGCAAAGGAGGCCTTTGAGGAGATATTCAAGGAGCTCGCCAGGCATCCGGAGAAGACGGCCAAAGGGGTTGCCGAGGAGAAGGGCCTGACGCTCCTGGGCGAGGAGGAAGTCGAGAGGATCATCGATGAGGTAATCCAGGAGAACATCGAGGTCATAAAGGCCAAGGGGATGGGGGCTATGGGAATGATAATGGGTCGTGCAATGGCTAAACTCCGCGGAAGGGCAGATGGAAAGCTCGTCAGCTCGCTCGTGAGGAAGAAGATTCAAGAACTGATTACTAACTAGATACCTGTCATTTTTCTTATTTTGAACTTCAAATAGCCAAAGAAAACCGCATTAATATGGAAATGAGTTGTATGGATGAAGATTCCCTTTACCCTCATAAAACTACCAAAATTCATAATAGCTAGCTCCTTCAGTGTATCCTTTTCAAAGATCACTATTGAAGTGCTGGAAATCCTATTATCAAATACTTCAAGAGGGTCGTAGATTAGTGCTGGAGGCTTCTTCACCATGTCAAGCCGTATACTGTGACAATTCTCCGATATTAACTTATCAAAGAGTGTGAAAGACCCTTTCATAAATCCCGATGGATGACCGATCACTTTTATCTCAATTGGCTCCACGAGCTCATCGCCTGTATAGTAGGTCAGCGTGGTTTTTTCCATTATATTAGCCTGTTCAAAAACTTCGAAGAGAGTACCGAGATAAGTATCCAACACAGTTTGTGGCTCAATGTTATTCTCATAGAGCTCTTGAAGCAGCAATTTTTTTCCACTCTCGCATTCAAGGCGGAGCAGCTTGTAACCATTTGAGTCAATTATGTACACCCCTCTATCGGCTAAGAAAGTAGCATACTCTGGATGAGAGATTGGGATGTCCTCGAACAGAAGCTCAAAAAGCTTTGGAGTAGAGCTGAGGAAGACTTCTTCACAGGAATCAAACTCCGTTTTAGCTGGGATCATTTATAACCCCACGTATGAATTAAGGTGAAGTCCTTTAAAATAGTTTTGGAATAAATAGACTGACACCACCTTCTCATCACGCTTCGGAGGGGGTTTAATATTTATTGAGTTGGACTATTCAGGCCTCTTTTTAAAGCAGGTATTACCAACAACAAACGAAATCTATTTAAAGAGGGGAGTTGTTTTCCAACTGATGAAGTTTATAAAGTCATTTCCGGTACTGTACTACACATTGAACCTATCCCCGGAGAGAATCAGAGAAGCCTTTCCCACGATTCTTGAGTTCAAAAATCCAACACCAGGGAGCTTTTCAATAATCCAGACTCCAGGCAAGAATGGAGGACTGCTTGTGATAGATCTAAAGGGTGAGAATCACTACATCTTTGTCCTTCCCATGAGAGACAATCTTATTTTAATAAACGATACCCTACCGAGGGTTTTTGTAGTCCCCTCAAAGGGGTTTCATGAGTTTTTCAAAGCCCTCGTCGAGGACGATCTCGAGAGACTTAGCGATAAAGGCCTAAGGAGAAAGGGCAAGAAGTGGCGCTTCCTTATAGATGGAGCAGCAGCATTTGCCATAGCCTCAATTGGAGGTTATTTGCATCTGGGGCTCCCAGCGATTATAATTCTTGGTGCAGTCGTTACCACGGTGGAGCACTTCCTTGGCCCAAGGAAAGGAAACCGAGTAATGATAACCGAGCTCAACGAGAAGATCATTAGAAGAATGTATGAGGTCTCGGAAAAGAAGGGTAAAGTTTTGAGGATCTCCCTTTAGCGTCCGAGTTCTTTATGAGCCTTTGCGAGGTGTTTTGCCGCTATTGCCGCGAGCAGGGAAAGCTCTCCCGCAAGAACCGCCCCGGCTATTATTTCCGCGAACTTCTTGGCATTACTCCCAGGTGGATCTCCTCCTCCAGCGACTCCCATGATTGATAATGCCTCTCGCTGGGTGGGGACCCTTGTTCCGCCGCCAACGGTTCCGATCTCGAGGCTCGGCATCGTGATGCTAATGTATAGATCTCCCCCGGGTGTAACCTCAGCCAAAGTTATCCCATGAGAACCTTCAGTAATCTGAGCCTCGTCTTGGCCGGTGGCAAGGAATATCGCACCAACGATGTTCCCAAAGTGCGCGTTGAACCCGTAACTTCCGGCTTGAGCCGAGCCAACGAGGTTCTTGCGGTAGTTGACCTCGGCTATGAGCTCCGGAGTCGTCTTCAGCTTTTTCTCGACTATCTCCCTCGGGATTACCGCCTCGGCTATGACCGTCTTGCCGCGCCCGTTGATGAAGTTCATGGCGTTGGGCTTCTTGTCGACGCAGAGGTTGCCCGAGAGGGCCAAGTATTTGACGTCGGGGAACTCCTCCTCGATAACCTTCATTATCTCCTCGCTCGATATTGTAACCATGTTCATGCCCATCGCATCGCCGGTCTCGAACTTGAAGCGGAGGTAGAGGTTGTTGCCGACAATATAAGGCCTGACATCGCGGAGCCTCCCGTGGCGGGTGACCTTGCTAACCGCTTTCTCCTGGAGGTAGTCGATGTTGTTCTTAACCCACTCCGCGACTTCCCTGGCTCTCCTCGCGTCGGGGCACTTGAGGAGAGGAGCGCGGGTCATCTTGTCATCTATAATCGTCGTCTTCACTCCACCGGCCTGTGTCAATGCAGAACAACCCCTGTTAACGCTGGCTACGAGAGCCCCCTCGGTTGTCGCGAGAGGTATGTAGAACTCTCCCTTAGCGTACTCACCGTTTATCTTAATTGGTCCAGCGACCCCCATGGGGATTTGAACAACACCTATCATGTTCTCGATGTTCTTCCCTATCAACCTATTGGGGTCTATCGAGTAGTATCCGATGTTATCGAGGCTTATGCCGAGCTTCTTCTCAAGGGCCTTCCTCCTTACCTCTGTGGCGAGCTTCTTGTCACCGTTGGTATAGTTTTCAACTTGGTGAAGCTTTATCTCACCGCTAATAACCTTATCCACGAGCTCTTCGAATTCCATTCGAACACCTCCAAAATCAGCCGAATATCCAGTCCTCTAAAATATTGCCTGTCTCTTTAAAGGCTATCGCAGCGTTGCTCCAGGGGGCATAGCTCACGATAGGAATTCCGGCGTTGATAGATTCAGGAACCGTATTGTCAAAGGGAATCCATCCGAGGACGGGAACATTGAGATCCTCTTCAATTGTATCCACCAGCTTCTCCACGACATCCTCGGCTTCCCTGACCTTGTTGAGGATCACCCCGATGTTAAGTTTGTAGCGGTCGCCAATTGCTTTGAGTTTCTCTATCTCGTTTTTTACCATGGTTTCAAAAGAGTATATGGGTGAGCGCTCTATTTCAACGACTATCAACTGATAACCGGCAAGTT
>JALTCK010000154.1:13545-15776 GCA_027074805.1 Thermococcus sp.
CGGCAAGTTCGAAGGTGGGTAGAGTGTCAAAGGGGATTCCAGTGGGGGAGTCAATGAAAATGATGCCGAACTTGTACTTTACCCTCTCAATTATGTCCGTCAGTCTCCTTGGACTTATCCCCAGCACATCGTGGAGCTGGCTACTCCCAGGCATTACGTGAACACCAGTAGGCCCGTGCTTGTAAATGGCCCATTCAGGGTCTAAATCTGGGTTCTTGAGGAGAGAGTGAAGGGTGTATCTCACATTATCAAGAGAAAAGTGAAAACCGAGGTTGGGGAGGTAAAGATCACCATCAATCGCCAAGACACGGTATTCCTTTGAGGCAAGAACAGAGGTTAGATTTGCAGTAGTAGTAGTTTTACCAGCACCGCCGCGCCCTGTAACAACGATAAGTGCCATGACCAGCCCTCCCCTTTAGGGTTGGTGTTTGGGGATATAAGCCTTCCGATTTTTGGTGGCCTAGCTTTTTCTCCCGGAGTGCATAGAACTTCCTTTTTCCTTTTCGTTGCTTCACCGCAAAAGGTTTATATCGTCGCCGTTAAGATATGGATTGTAAGGTTAAGGAGATGATTGCCATGGCTGAAAAAATGCCAGCTATTATGAAAACAAAACCCACATATGGGGCTGAACTTGTTGAGGTTGATGTTCCAAAACCTGGGCCGGGAGAGGTTCTCATCAGAGTTCTTGCAACAAGCATATGTGGAACCGATTTACACATCTACGAATGGAACGAATGGGCCAAGAGCAGGATCAAACCACCCCAGATAATGGGTCACGAAGTTGCAGGGGAGGTGCTCGAAGTCGGGCCTGGCGTTGATACACTTGAAGAGGGAGACTACATAAGCGCAGAAACCCACATTGTCTGCGGCAAGTGCTACGCCTGCAAGCACAATCGCTACCACGTCTGCCAGAACACGAAGATTTTTGGAGTGGACATGGACGGTGTCTTCGCCACTTACGCCATAGTTCCTGCTCAGAACGCTTGGAAAAACCCGAAGGACATGCCCCCAGAGTATGCCTCCCTTCAAGAGCCTCTTGGTAACGCCGTTGATACTGTGTTGGCCGGCCCCATAGCCGGAAGAAGTACGCTTATAACTGGCGCTGGCCCACTAGGACTTTTGGGTATCACCGTGGCGAAAGCCAGTGGGGCTCACCCTGTAATAGTTTCCGAACCGAGCGAGTTTAGAAGGAAGCTGGCCAAGAAGGTCGGAGCTGACTACGTCCTCAACCCCTTTGAGGAGGACCCGGTCAAGGCTGTTATGGATATAACTGATGGGGCTGGCGTTGAGGTCTTCCTGGAGTTCAGCGGTGCCCCCAAGGCCCTCGAACAGGGTCTTAAGGCCACAACCCCTGGAGGAAGAGTTTCCCTGCTTGGCCTTTACCCAAGGGACGTCTCGATAGATTTCAACAATCTGGTCATCTTCAAGGCCCTTGAAGTTCATGGCATAACTGGAAGACATCTCTGGGAGACCTGGTACACCGTGTCCAACCTCATCCAGAGTGGCAAGCTGAATCTAGACCCGATAATCACCCACAGATACCGGGGCTTTGAGAAGTTTGAAGAGGCCTTTGAGCTAATGCGCGCCGGGAAGACGGGAAAAGTAGTGTTCTTCCCCAAGGAGTGAGCTTTTCCTTTTATTTCTCCACCGCAATTCTTAAGTAATTTCCTCCACATTCACCACGGGAGGTGGCATTATGGAGCTAAGCTATCAGGAAAAACTCACGCTCATAAAACTCGAAAGACTAAAGAAGGCAAAGTTCGAGGAACTGATAAAAGAGACGGGCCTGGAACAAGTAGCCGTTATGCGCTCTGTCCTCGGCCTGCAGGCAAAGGGCTTGGCAAAGCTCCACGAGAAGAGTGAGAGAGTTGCCGTTCTGACTGAAACCGGAAGGAAATACGCGAAGATTGGGCTACCCGAGTGGAGGGCCTTAACTGTTCTGAAGGAGAAGGGAAAAGCCACCCTTGACGACCTTAAGGAGATTCTCAGCGAAGAAGAGCTAAAACCCATTGTCGGCCTCCTGAGGAAGGAGGGCTGGGCTAACGTTGGAAAGGAAGATGGGAAACTCGTCCTTGAAATCACCGAAAAGGGTCTCAAGGCTGAAGAGAGGCCAATTGACAGGGCTCTGAGACTTTTGGTTCAGAAAGAAACCCTCCCCCTAAGCGAGATTGAGAAGTTTGTACCGGTCAAGGAGCTCAAGAGGAGGAAGATAGCCGAGGAGGACACGATCA
>JALTCK010000155.1 GCA_027074805.1 Thermococcus sp.
CTCGCGCTCCTCCTCAGGAATGGCCTTCAGGATATCGGAGTTGCCCGGAATCTTTGAGAGGTGATACTTCCTGGAAACGACTATCTTGTAGCGGTTAAGCTCCTCACGCGTCTTTATCTCGCCGGAAAGGACGACTCTCGCTATCTCCTCAACTGCCCTCCTGAAGCTCTCGCTGTCCATATCCCTCACTCTCGACCCAACTTGCCGGGCGGTTTTAAAAGGGTTTGCTGGACATATTCAGTTAGTGAATAATTCAGCGGGTGAATAGGTGATGTCCATGAACCGTGACGAACTCGTCTCATTCCTCAACGAGTACCTCAACGTATCAGCCTACCCCGACAAGTCGAGCAACGGCCTCCAGGTTGAAGGAAAGGAAGAAGTCAAGCGCGTTGCCTTCGCCGTCGATACAACGCTGAGAACCATCGAACGCGCCGCAAAAGCCGGCGCCGATATGCTGGTCGTCCACCACGGCATGATATGGGGCGGCCTCGGCTACATTACCGGGATACATTACAAAAGGCTGAAGGCCCTGATGGAGAGCGGGATAAACCTCTACGCGGCGCATTTGCCCCTAGATGCACATCCGGAGGTCGGCAACAACGTCGAACTCCTGAGACTTCTCGGCCTCGAACCCAAGGAGCCCTTCGGGGAGTACAGGGGGCTCTCCGTCGGCTTCTGGGGTTCTTTCGACGAGCCTCAGCCGATTGAGAATGTAGCACAAGTGATTGCGGAGAAGCTCGACGCAACTGTAAAAACCTACGAGTTCGGGAAGAGGGAGATAAAGACGGTCGGAGCGGTGAGCGGGGCGGGAGCCTTCGCCCTTGAAGAGGCCTGGAGGAGGGGGATTGACCTTTTGATAACCGGTGAGTTTGGACACGCTGACTACTTAACGGCCGTGGATCTTCCCCAGAGCGTTTTAGTTGCTGGCCACTACAAGACCGAGACGCTCGGCGTCAAGGCCCTGATGGAGGTCGTGAAGGAGAAGTTCGACCTCGACGTCTTCTTCATAGACGAGCCAACCGGCCTCTGAGCCCCTCCAGAACTTCTTTCTCCTTCAGAATCCTGAGGGAAACTCCGAGCTCGCTGGCGTAGTTGATTATCCAGCCCGGCTTTGAGTTGAAGTTAGAAACAACCCAGAGCTCGGGAAAGCCTGCCCTGTGTGCCTTTACCACGTCGTAGAGCAGCCTCTGGGGAAACCACTTGAAAGAGGCCTCGAGTTCTATCGCGAGGAGCTTATTCTCCCCGTCTAGGACGGCTATATCTATCCGAGTGCCGTCTCCCGTCCTGTACTCCGGAACCGCCTTTAGGCCGAACTGCTCCGAGAGCGCGATGATTTCCCTCGTTAGGGTTTTGACCTTGATTTTGAACACCCCAATGAACTGCTTGTTTCACCTTAAGTCTTTTCTGCTGAAGATTACCATCGAGAGACCCACGTAAAATCCTATCGAGACAAGAACAGTCAGCACGTCCTCCCTAGAGAGGGTTCCGTTGAGGAAAGCGTTCGTGAGAGAAAGCACTGGTAGGAGAAGCTTCCCGGCAAGATTAGGGGAAGAAAGCTCGATCATCACCCCGAAAAACGCGAAGACCACGCTCACAGACCAGATGATCCTAAGCTCCCAGCGGAGAAAGATCGCAGGCAGAAGGGAGAAGGCGGAAACACTGAGAAGGAAGAGGATTAAGACGAGGGCCGAGAGCTTAACGGCGTGAAGGTTGGGGTAATAGTGCCACTCGATGGGCATGGCAATCGATGCAAAGAGCAGGGAGAGCAACGCAACCGCCCCGAAGTGCTGGAGGAGCGCCGAAAACCTCCTTATCGGTTTTGACATGACGAGTGGTTCCTCAGGAAGCTCGGTCGCGTGGAAGGCTATCAGAATACCCCCAAAAATTGCCATGAAGAAGGTGTAGTTGTCCACCACCATCTCGGGCGTCAGAACCTTATCCGGGTCACTGAAGAAGCTCACGGTGTAGAGAACCGCGATGAGGAAGAGGCCGTAGAGGGTTTTTGAGTGAAGGTACTTCCTGAACTCAAGGTTGACCAGCCACATTTCAACTCCTCCTCCATTTGCGTTTTTTCATAGCTCCAAGGTAGAGCAGGGAGTAAAGGCTCATCGAGAGAAGCTGATAATCAACGCCGTGATACGATGCAAGGATTGGGTTCCAGAGTGAAATGAGCGGCGAGAGGCCAAGGAGCGGAAAGAATGTTATGAGGAAGAGGATGGGCAACACGGCAGATAACTTTACGTTGATTCCAAGACTCCCGAAGAAAAGGCCCGCAGAAACGCCTGAAGCTGCCATAAGTAATGCGTTGAAAAAGTTTTTCGTGAAAACAAAAGGGCCAAGAGGAAGTAGAAAGACAAGCAGGTATGAGGACATCAGGCTAAGGGAGTGTCCAAGCCTCGACACGGGATTCTTGAGCTCAAGAATGGCGTTATTAAAGGCTGTTGAACAGATTGGAAAGGCAAGGATGAACAGGAACAGGGAGTACGTCATCGCGGGAGTTGTTGAGGGAGAATCAAGTCCGTAAAGGATAGAAATCACGAAAAGCAGAACCGCGAGCTTGGTGAGTTTCCTTAAACGAACCTCAACAAGCCAGAGCAATGCACATTCCCCAACCAAAAACGAAGGAAAGTTTAAAAGACTTACTCAAAAGCGTGAAATTAGAGAAGGGCTTTCCTCACTTCCGCTATCGCCCCCTCAGCCTTCAGAGAGTTCTTTATCCTGCCCTGCGCCAATTCCTTCCTTCCGCCTCCGCCGCCACCGGCAACGCTAGTTATAACCTTCGCCAGCTCTCCGGCCTTTATGTCGAGGGTATCGCCAACGGCCACGACGAAGTGTCCCTCCCTGCTTATCAGCACTATGACGCGCTTTTCTTTCCTGAGCCTGTTGGCCGCTTCGCGGAGGTCGTCCATCGTTCCTTCAACGACCGCGCCGAGGAACTCTATCTCGCCAACCTTCTCGACCTTGTTTTCAAGCTCGTAGACAAGGAGATTCGCCAGCTCTTTCCTCAGCTTCTCGGCCTCTTTTCTTGCCTCCTTCCACTCGTTGAAGAACCTCTCAGCAGTTTCAGGAACCTTCTCGGGCGGAACGCGGAAGATTTCGGCCGTTCTCTTGAGGAGCTTTTCCGTCTCCTGCATCCAGTTTATAGCCGCTTCACCGGCCGCGAAAACAATGCGCTCAACACCGTCCTGTATGCGCTCCGTCCTTAGGATCTTTATCGGACCGATAAGCCCGGTGTTCGGCAGGTGCGTTCCGCCGCAGGCCTGGACGTCCCAGTCCTCAATCTTGAGAACGCGAAT
The DNA here is from genome assembly GCA_027074805.1 of Thermococcus sp. Classification (GTDB taxonomy): domain Archaea; phylum Methanobacteriota_B; class Thermococci; order Thermococcales; family Thermococcaceae; genus Thermococcus. The sequence goes on from JALTCK010000155.1 coordinate 3,297, forward strand.
AACCCTTCCCGGAACGACTCCACCCTGGTACAGGCGGAAGCCGTACTTTTGCTCGGCCTCTGTCCTCGGGAGCCACTCCCACCTGACCGGCCTGTTCTCCATTACGACGCGGTTGGCAAGGCGCTCTATCTCCCTCAGCTCTTCCCCGGTTATGCGCTTGTAGTGGGAGATGTCCAGGCGAGCCCAGTCCGTGTGGAGCTGTGAGCCGGCCTGCCAGACGTGTTTGCCGAGAACCCTAACCAGGGCACCCATGAGGACGTGGGTTCCCGTGTGGTGACGCATGTGCTGGATCCTCCTGTCCCAGTCAAGCCTTCCGTGAACCTTAACTCCTGGCTTGAAGAGCTCAGGCCTATCAACCCTGTGGAGGATTACCTTTCCGACCTTCTGGACGTTGGTGACCTTGACCTCCTCGCCCTCAACGCTCAAAACGCCGGTGTCGTATGGCTGACCGCCGCCCTCGGGGTAGAAGGCCGTCTGGTTGAGGACGACCCAGTCGTCTATTACCTTGAGCACCTCGGCATCGAACTCCTTCATGAAGGGATCCTCGTAGTAGAGCGTCCTCGTGTCCGGCAGATCCTTGACTAGCTCGAAGTCCACGACATATTCCCCAGCCGTCCTCTTCTCCATTTTCTCTGCTTTCTCAGCGATGAGAGTGTAGAAATTGTCTGGTATCTCGACTTTTACGCCTTCCTTATGGGCAACCTCTGCGACTATCTCCGGCGTTAGTCCGTGGCTCTCGTAGAAGAGGATGAGCTTTTCCAGTGGGAGTTCATCAATGCCTTTCTTCTTGAGCTTCGCTATCTCGCGCTTCACGAGGTCGCTTCCCCTCCTCAAAGTCTCCTGGTAACGCTTCTCTTCTACGTTGATTATGTCGAGGATAACGTCTTCCATCTCCTTGAACTCTGGGAAGGTTGGGGAGAGCTCCTTTATGTGAAGAGCAACAATTTCACTCAGGGGAAGTTCCAGTCCGAGCTCGCGGAGGTGCCTTATGCTCTTCCTAATCAGCAACCGCGCCAGATAGCCGGCCTTAACGTTGGAGGGAATTACACCATCGGCAAGCATGAAGGTAAGGGCCTTGGTGTGATCAGCTATCGCGTAAACCAATTCGTAGGGTCTAACAACCCCCTCGAGCTCCTCAATGGTTATTCCCACCTTGTTCGCAACCTGTTCCCTCAAATAGCGCAAGTCTCCCATATCCTCGATGTCAAACATTCCAGCCAAGCGAGAGTTCTCCATGAGGATGCTCTCGTCTATCTTCTCTATACCCGCCATCCTCTTGAGCGGCTCGACGACGTAGCCGAGAACCGCATCGTAGGCAGTAGGCGTTCCCTGGCTCATCCAAACGAGCCTCTCAAGGCCGTAGCCTGTGTCGACAACGCGAGTCTCCATCGGGACGTAGTAGTCGCCCTTTATCTCGACGACCTGGCTCGGGTCGGCGTTTTCGGGGGCCTTCTTGTACTGCATGAAAACGAGGGTAGCAACCTCGAGGCCACGGTAGAGCACCTCGAAGGCAGGTCCCGCGTTTCCTCCGCCGGCCCAGGGGTTCTCCTTGAAGGTTATGTCCTCGGCCTTCATTCCGAGTTCCTTGGTGAAGAACTCGAAGGCAAGCTCGACCGTCTCGTCCATCCAGTAGATCGGCTTGCCCGGGTAGTTGAACGCATGATGCGCCATCATCTCGAATATCGTGAAGTGCCTGCCGGTTATTCCGACGTTGTCTATGTCGGTAAAGCGAATCGAGGGCTGGCTTATGGTGAGAGGGTTGGCTGGAGGATCAGCCTCACCGCTTATGACCCACGGCTGGAAGTCCATGATTGAAGCTCCAACTAGAAGGACATCATCTCTCCAGCGCGGAAGAACCGGGAAGCGCTTAACCCTCCCATGGCCGTGCTTCTCAAAGAAGTTGAGGAACTTCTCACGCATCTCCTCGAGGGAATACTTCTTTGGTATTCCCGGCTTCCCAATAAAGGAGTACTCGTCACAGGGCGGATCCCCGCAGGTCTCTCTGTCAGGGTCTAGTGTCCAGAAAAACTTACCACACTTGGGACACTGCTTTCTGATCCATCCTTCTTCCCTAAACATTCTAGTACTCATGTCCATGCTCATTATCCTCACCCCATCAACTGCACTAAGAAAAGCAGGAAGGCTATTAAGGTTTTCTCACTCTCCCATGTCTGACCTCAGGTCTATCTCAACATCCTCAAATCTGTCCTCATCCACGACAACTAGAGGCAGCTTGAGGCTCTTAAGGAGGTCTATTAATGCCTTCTCCCGTCTCTCGAGGAGCTCCACCTTGTGCCTTAGGTTCGCGTTCTCTATACTCAGGCTTGTGACCTCTTCGCTCTTCCTCTTGAGCTGCATCTTGAGCTCGATTATCTCCTCCTCGAGCTCCACGACGGACCTCTCTAGCCTCTCCACCTCAAGGTAAAGATCCCTACACAGCCATCTCTTCATTTCGGTCAGCCCCGCGAAACCTCTTCATCCATCAGGGGGCTCCAGACTCATCATCCCAAACTCCTTCTCAGCTGTCCTAGCTTATGCCTAAGGTCTCATAAGTCTTTGCCCATTTTTTTCAAGATATGAACTGAATTTCTTTTATAAAATTCAAGGTTAAAGTTTAAAAGCATCAATGACATAAACGTACTGTTCAGTATAAGAATGCACAATATACGAGGAAGCAGAACATGATTGTTCATTGCATGGTGGAGGTGTTCGGTATGAGCGCCATACTGGACTTCATAAACTGGCTGGATGGGCTGGTCTGGGGTCCCCCAATAATGATTTTGCTTCTGGGTACGGGGATTTTCCTAACTATCCTGCTTCGGGGAATCCAGATCACCCGCCTTGGTTGGGCTCTTAGATATACCTTCGGTAAAGAAGGAAGAAAAAAACGGGGAGAGGGTGATATTAGCCCGTTCCAAGCATTGATGGCGACTCTCTCTGGAACCGTTGGTATAGGCAACATAGCCGGTGTGGCAACTGCAATCTACCACGGTGGTCCCGGTGCCCTGTTCTGGATGTGGATGACCGCCCTATTCGGTATGGCCACGAGGGGTTCCGAGGGGCTCCTTGGTGTTGCATTTAGAGACAAGCTCCCCGACGGAACCATGATTGGAGGAACGTTCAATGCTCTGGAGAAGGGCCTTGCAGAGGTAAAAATTCCCGCGGGTGCAAGGTACTTAGCCGCAATATTCATGCTAATATTTGCAGCGTTTATCGGCGCAGACGCCACAAAGCTCGGTGGAGGAGCGATGGTAGGTGCATGGATCATAACAATCCTCTTCCTGATACTCGCATACTACTTAATAAGGGGCCACGCCATGGCTTCCCTGGGGAAGATCCTGGCAATACTGTTCTCGACCTTCGCTGCAATAGCGGCCTTTGGAATAGGTAACATGACTCAGTCAAACTCCCTAGCCCTCGGAATGAACGTAGCGTTCCACGTCCCGTACTGGGTAACAGGAGTTGCCTTCGCCATCCTAACATTCCTGGTCACCATTGGAGGTATCAAGAGGATCGGTGAGTTCACGGGCTACTTCGTTCCCTTTATGGCAGTGGTATACTTCATCTTCGCCATCGGTGTGTGGATCAAGTTCGCTAACCAGCTCCCCAGTGCAATAGCCCTTATATTCAAGGACGCATTTACAGGAAAGGCCGTCGCTGGTGGAGCCATAGGGACCGTTATAAGGTGGGGTGTCGCTAGGGGTCTGTTCTCAAATGAAGCCGGCCTCGGAACCGCAACCATGGCCCACTCAGCCGCAAGAACAGACAACCCGTCAAGGCAGGGTCACGTTGCAATGCTCGGTCCCTTCATCGATACTCTCATAATCTGTTCTCTCACCGGAATTTCAATAGTCGCCACTGGGGCATGGACAACAGGAAAGACGAGCACTGCCCTGACACAGGAGGCCTTCGCAAGGGCATTCGGACATCTCGGGGAGGTCATGGTCGTTATCGGCATCATATTCTTCGCGTATTCCACTGTTATAACATGGAACTATTACGGCAGGCAGAACATCATGTACCTTACTAAGTGGATTACAAGGGACCCTAAGAAGTTCGCAAGGATATACCACCCACTTCACGTTGGCTACAACATTCTCTGGGTAATCTTCATATACATAGGTGCTGTCGGTGGCCTCGAGAGCGTTTGGAACTTCTCGGACATGATGAACGGACTGATGGCCATACCAAACCTCCTCGGGCTGATACTGCTGTACCCAGTAATCAAGAAGTACACGGACGAGTTTATACGGGAGAATCCATAACCTTTCGTTTTCTCCCTTTTACCCATCTGAGGCGGTGGAAATGAGTTCTGAGTACCCAAAAATCCTCGTTAAACCTCCCGGGCCAAAGGCACGGGAGATGATAGAGAGGGAGAAAATGGTAATTTCTCAGGGCCTTGGTGTAAAACTCTTCCCGCTTGTCCCCGAAAGGGGTTATGGGGCCCTCATAGAGGACGTCGATGGAAACGTCTTCATAGACTTCCTGGCAGGAGCGGCCGCAGCGTCGACAGGTTACTCCCATCCAGAACTTGTGAAGGCCGTTCAGGAACAAGTGGAAAGGATACAGCACTCGATGATAGGCTACACCTACAGCAGGAAGGCCATAGAGGTAGCAGAGATCCTCGCCAAAAAAACCCCCATCCCAGAACCAAAAATCCTCTTCGGAATGAGTGGGAGCGATGCTATGGATTTGAGCCTAAAAGTTGCACGATTCGCCACGAGAAAGCCCTGGGTTATAGCCTTCATAGGCGCATACCATGGTCAGACTTACGGTGCAACATCGATAGCTGCGTTCCAGAGTTCCCAGAAGAGAGGGTTCTCCCCCCTAGTTCCCAACGTCGTTTGGATTCCCTATCCAAACCCCTACAGGAACATCTGGATGATAAACGGCTACGATGAACCTGGAGAGCTGATAAATCGGTTCCTTGACTATCTTGAAAGTTACATCCTTGCCCACGTCATTCCACCGGACGAGACAGCCCTTCTCATAGCCGAACCGATACAAGGCGACGCTGGCATAGTTGTACCACCCAAAGACTTCTTTCTCGAGCTTAAAAAGCTTCTCGATGAGTACGGGATCCTCCTGGCTATGGACGAGGTTCAAACTGGAATCGGAAGAACGGGGAAGTGGTTTGCAACCGAATGGTTCAGCATTGATCCAGACTTAATAACCTTTGGAAAAGGCGTTGCCAGCGGCATGGGATTGAGCGGCGTTATAGGAAGAAGCGAGCTGATGGATATGACAAGTGGCTCCGCATTGCTTACTCCAGCGGCCAATCCTGTAATCTCAGCAGCAGCCCACGCAACATTGAGAATCATCGAGAAGGAGAACCTCCTCGAAAACGCGATTGAGATTGGGACTTTCATTCAGAAGCGTTTGAGGGAAATGCAAGAGGAGTACGATGTTATAGGCGATGTCCGCGGCAAAGGCCTTATGATAGGTGTGGAAATTGTAAAACCAGACAAAACCCCCGACCCTGAGCTTACAGGGAAGATATGTTGGCGCGCCTTCGAGCTCGGCCTGATTCTACCCAGCTACGGTATGTTTGGGAACGTTATTAGGATAACTCCGCCCCTCGTGATAACGGAGGAACTTGCAGAAAAGGGCCTTGAAATAATGGAAACAGCTTTGAAAGATGCACTGGCCGGCAGGGTGAGCCATAGAGTCGTTACCTGGCACTGAGATTCAATCCTCTGAAATGGCAACGAGAATGATAAAATATTTCAGCGAAGTTAAAAGAGGGGGTTAGTATTCTCCCGGCACTTTTTTAAGAAGCCCTGAGAACTCCATACATGCCCGAGAGCGAGAGGAAAAAGCACGTGCCAGAGATGACTTTCATTCACAAAACAGATTACGAACTCGAAGCAAAGATAGCAGGGAGGCCAGTTTACATACCTTCAAATGCCATGGAGCACGTGATAGCGAGACATGTCTTCGGAGAGAATCTGGACAAAAAAACGAAGACAACCTTTTACCCCGTCGGTCAGAAGGTGAAGGACAGGGAAATTCCAGGACTTATGAAGGTTGAGGAGATAGTTTACTACATAGATGAGGCTGTGAAGGAGGGTAAACCGCGGCTGGAAGAGGACAAGGTTGTGGTTATCTACGAATTCGACGAGCCGGAGAAAGCAGGGATAAACCGCCTTAAAGTTGTGCTCAAGGAGGTTAAGGGCGACTTTGGAGTTCACTTCGAAGTACTGACTGCATATCCGATAAGCGGACCCTATGTCCCACTTTACGAGGACGGGAGGTGGGTTAGGTGAGGGCACTTAAAAACGCCTACAGGAGATGGCGGTCTAGATGTCCCTTCGTCAGGCGTTTTGAGGAGTGGAGAATGAAAAGGAAGGCTAAAGAGTTTAGATTAGAGAGGAGAGATTGAGCTAAAGAGCCGTGAGGTTTAAGATCTCCTCCACAACCCTTTCTTTTCCCACGACTCTCTGTTCTCCGCTTTCCATGTCCCTGACCGTTACCTTGCCCTCGGCAAGATCCCTCTTCCCTATGATGATGACATATGGAACCCCAAGTCTGCCTGCATAGTCGAGGGCCTTGCCAATCTTCCGGCCGGTAAGCTCAATGTCAGCCTTCACTCCAGCCATCCGCAGTGCTGTGACAACCTCAACCGCAGCCTTCCTGACTCCTGACTCCTTCCCGATTGGAATCACGTAGATGTCGGGCCTAAGCTTCGGCTCCGGAATGATGCCCTTCCACTCGAGGATCGGGATGAGTCTCTCTATACCTATGGCGAAGCCCGTTGCCGGCGTTGGCTTGCCTCCGAAGACCTCTATAAGGTTGTCGTACCTCCCACCACCACCGATGGAACCTATACCGATGTCGTTTGGAGCTATCGCCTCAAAAACCACGCTCGTATAGTAGTCAAAACCCCTCGCTATGCCGAGGTCTATGAGAATCCTCTCCCCGACACCGTAGGTATTGAGCAAATCCACGAGCTCATATATCCTTGCTATCTCCACCTTGGCTTCCCTACTCGTGAAAAGCTCCTCTGCCTTCGGAAGAACCTCGTCAGGAAGTCCCTTAATCTCTATCAGCGCGATAACCTTCTCGATCCCATAGTCGTCAAGCCCGAACTCCTTAAGTGCTTCAACAAAATCTTCCTCCGAGAGCTTGTCTTTCTTATCTATTAGCCTCATCAGGCCAATATCGTCTTTGACACCGAGCATCCTAGCGAACTCGTCGAGCAGAATGCGATCCCCTATGTTCACCGTGAACTCGTCCAACCCAGTTGCTAGGTAGCTCTCGACGAATAGCGCTATTACTTCAGCGTCTGCTTCAACCCTGCTGCTGCCCAGGAGCTCAACGCCCGCCTGCCAGAACTCCCTATAGCGGCCACTCTGAGGTTCCTCATAGCGGAACATGTTCGCTATATAGTACCACTTTACCGGCTTTGGGGCGTTCTGGAAGGAGTTGACATAGAGACGAGCGACGCTCGAGGTCATGTCCGGTCTGAGCGAGAGATTTCTCCCACCTTTGTCATCAAAAGCATAGAGCTGTTCGACAACCTCTTCACCGCTCCTCAGCTTGAAGAGTTCGGTATACTCAAAAGTCGGAGTTAGAACCTCGTGAAAGTTATAGCGCTCAAAGACCTCGCGGAGTCTCTCGAAAACCCATCTCCTCTTCGCCATCTCCTCAGGAAGGAGATCTCGTGTTCCCTTAACCCTCTCCAGCTTCAACTTCATTTCAAACCCTCCTTTCCGGGAGAAAAGCTAAAGGGGTTAAAAGGTTAGCCCAAGCGAGTTCGTCGTTCATCCGGAGGAGGTCATGAGGAGGTAGATGCCAACCACTCCCTGTACCATCATCTGAGCTCCTATTGCCATGGTGAACATACCGATTATCCTTATAAAAACGCCGAGAGTCGTTTTGCTCACATTCTTGATGACGTAGAGGGTAATAAACATTGTCAGGGCTGTGAAGAGTATCGCAAGGAATATCGCAGCAGTCGCATGAAACAGTCCTTTTTCAGCCGTCAGTGTTATTGCAGTTGTTATTGCTGCGGGACCCGCTATGAGCGGAGTCGCAACTGGAACGGCGGCCAATGCAAGTATGTTCTTCTCTCTCTTGAGTGTGAGCATTCCTCCACTCTCTAGAGCCTCAAGGCCTATCTTGAAGAGAACGAAACCCCCAGCAACGCGAAGGGCGTTGATGTCGATGTGGAAGATGTCCTGGAGGATTATCTGGCCAGAGATCGCGAACAAGAAGAGGAGAAGGAAGCCTATCAGATTTGCCCTAACGATAAGTGCCCTTATGTCCTCTATATGGAAGTCCTCCCTTAGAAGGCTGACAAGGAGTATCTTATCGCTCGGGTCTATCATTATGAGCATGAAGAGCGCCGAACTGAGTATTGAAAGCCACCCGTCCATGGCTGGCACTCCGGTGAGGTTTTTATAAATCTATACCCAACACTGTACTCAATGATGATACCTGCACCGACCGGGGTATGATACCTACCATTCGGCAGAGCTATCCCCTCGAGAAAGCCAGTTTGAGAAGCGGCGGCGTCACAAGTGTGGTCGCCATCACCATTGCTATGGCTATGGAAAAGCTCTCGTTTGTCAAAACCCCCTCGGAGAGACCAATGTTGGCCATTATAAGACCAACCTCCATCCTTGGGATCATTCCAACACCTATCTGAAGGGATTCGCTGGGACTGAACTTTGACAGGATCCCACCGATTCCACAGCCAATGACCTTTCCTACTATAGCAAGAAGTGAGTATACCAGTGCGAATGTCCCTGCAGCCAAAACAACGCTAGCATCCGTCTCCGCACCGACACCGACCAGAAAAACAGGAATGAAAAAGGCGTAACCGAGGGTGATGATTTTATCCGTTATCTTCCTTGCGTCGTCACTTCCGGCCACGAGTATCCCTGCCAAATAAGCACCGGTTATAGCGGCTATCTGGAAGTACTCGGCCAGGTAGGCGAAGATAAGCATGACCACTATAGAGACCGTCGTTACGGTCTCCGGAAGGTTGATCCTGTGAGAACTCTTGAGAATCCTTTTGACGATTCCCCTGCCCACAAGATAACTGAGGAGGAAGAAAGCAATTATTTCGGCGAGAAGAGCCGCAATATCATCTGCATAAACCGTCCCCTTGGTGTTTATAGCCACGAGAATCGTGAGGATCATTATGCCCAAAATGTCATCTACGACGGCAGCGGCTAAAATAGCGGCACCAACGCGGGTTCTGAGGCGCTTCATCTCCATGAGAACGCTAGCTGTTAAGCTGACGCTGGTAGCAGTCATAACTCCTCCGAGAAAGAGGGCCTCCATATGGGGGTATCCCCACCTAAGAGCCACAGTATAACCAAAGACAAAAGGAAGTGCAACGCCAAGGGATGCTATGAGAAAGGCCGGAAGACCGACCCGCTTAAACTCCTCCATGTCAGTTTCAAGCCCAGCCAAAAAGAGTAGCATTACGACGCCTAAGTCTGAGATAAGTCGAACACCCTCGCCATAGGTGACAAAATCAAGCAGAGAGGGACCAAGAATAATTCCCCCCACTATCTGACCCAGGGCCGCCGGAAAACCCAGTCTCGAGCTTAAATAACCCATCAACTTGGCCGTTACGAGGATCACCGCAAGCTCAAGGAAAACGTCCATGCTAACACCCGAGTTTAATCGCTAGATGGAGACGACCCGTATCAGGCGAATTATGTCCTTCACCTCGAGGATACCATGAACTCTGTTATCCTCATCAACGACAGGAAGGTGGTGCTTCCCAGTCTCGAGCATCACCCTTATCGCGTGCCCCAACTCATCATTGAGGCCAATAGTTATGGGCCTAGTGACCATGATGTCCCCAACCCGCGTCGCCCTCGTGACCGAGTATCTTTTTAGAAGACCGAAGCCCACTATCGAGTGCCTCCTGGGGACATCAAATAGATGGAGTATATCCTTCATTGTAACGAATCCGACGAGTTTTCCCTCAGAATCAACGACAATGGCAGAACTCTCTTCCTCCCCCATACTCTCGATTAGTGTTGCCAGTGAGTCGTGGGGATGAACTACCAGATAGTCCCTGTCCATGACCAGCCTCACCGGAACCTTGGAAACGTACCGGATGTTATGGCTCAATTCCTCCTTCCTCTTCATCTGAAGAAGCCGTCTCTTGCTACGAATTATCTTAACCTTTCCGGCCTTCGTGGCTTTATCATTCCCGATCGCCTGTATCATTGAATCCACATTGGAACTACGGCGGAGTGGTTTAAACGGTTTCGGAATTTTTTTGCTGCTCCCAAGTAAATCAAATGAAAATTCAACAAAATAATGATCATGAAAATGCCAAAAGATTTTTAAGATGATTATGGGAGACCTTGGTAAGGGAAGTATGAGTTCTGCTCAAGAAATGGCAAAGGTCTATGATGTTGTAATTATCGGAGCTGGCCCGGCTGGTCTTTTTGCAGCATATGAACTGGCTCAAAAAAGTGATTTTCGAGTTTTGACCATAGATGAGGGTGGGGATGTCAACCAAAGGACGTGTCCAATGTACGAGCTCGGCTACTGTGTTGGGTGTCAACCCTGCCATATAATGAGTGGTGTCGGAGGTGCAGGGGGCCTAAGTGACGGTACGATAAACCTCCGACCAGACATCGGCGGCGATCTACCCGAACTCACAAACGATGAAAACTACGCGTGGCAACTTGTCTGGGAAGTGGACCGGATTTTCCTTAGACACAAGGCCCCAAAAAACCTCTTCAAGGGTGAGCCACAACAGGTTAAATACTGGGAACAGAGGGCAGCACAGGCTGGAGTCAAATTCATTCCAATAATCCAGAGACACATAGGCTCTGACAGAACTCCTGATGTCATCGACGAGATTAAGAGGTACCTTGAAAGTAAGGGCGTTGAATTCCTTCTCTGGACCAAGGCTCTTGAATTCGGCCAGGGATGGGTTAGAGTCAGGCGTGGAAAGGATGTCTTCAAGGTTAAAACAAGATACATCATCGTTGCTCCAGGGAGGGGAGGAGCCGACTGGTTCCACGACGTGGCAAAGAAGATAGGGCTGAAGGCCAGGCATGGGCCGATTGACGTTGGAGTTAGGGTCGAAGTTCCTGCCATAGTTATGGAGCCAATAACGAGCATAAACCACGACCCAAAGTTCCACATCTACACCGACACCTATGACGATTTTGTCAGGACCTTCTGCACCAACCCAAACGGCTTCATCGTTGAGGAGCGCTATGATAGCTATGTCGGCGTTAACGGCCATTCCATGCACGAGAAGAAGAGCAATAACACGAACTTCGCATTCCTGACTAGGATAGAGCTGACAGAGCCAGTTGAAGACACAACAGCCTACGGGAAGAGCATAGCCCAGCTCGCCACGACAATAGGTGGTGGAAAACCCCTGCTCCAGCGCCTCGGCGACCTAAAAAGGGGAAGGAGGAGCACGTGGGCGAGGATAAAAAGGAGTGACGTCGAGCCCACACTCAAGCACGTCACACCAGGAGACATAGCGATGGCCCTGCCCCACCGCGTCGTTACCAACATAATAGAGGGGCTCGAAAAGCTTGATAATGTGTTACCCGGTGTTGCGAGTGACCATACACTGCTTTACGCACCAGAAATCAAATACTATGCCATGCGCGCCGAGGTCGACGGAAACCTTGAGACGAACATCGAGGGAATTTTCGCAGCAGGGGATGGAGCCGGGTTGAGCAGGGACATAGTGAACGCGGCCGCGACGGGCATTCTGGCGGCAAGGGGAATACTGAAGAAGGAGGGGCTCTACACCGAAAAGGAGTTCAGGAAGCCGGGGAACTGGAGACATGTTGTAGAATCACTCGGGGAGTAAGTTTTTAACCGCCCTTTCGTTTCCAGTTTAAGGCAATAAGGATATTATCAAGCGCTGTGCGTACGAAAATGGTTATCTAAAAAATTCACATTCATCCCGCGCCCAAAGGGTGCACTTCAATGCGAATAGAGACAGCAAATAAAGAGGCACCTTATCCGGGGGCCATATTATGAAATCAAAAGATTTCCACCATCCATCAAGGACGTCTGGACAAGAGTGAAAGCCGCACTTGCTAAAACGGTAGGAGGTGGAAAAATGCCGATGAAATGCAAGTTCTGCGAGAGACCGGCCTTCATCAAACTCCACTATCCCAAGATGTACCTCTGCGAGGAGCACTTTACGGAGTACTTCGAGAGAAAGGTGAAGAGGACGATAGAGCGCTACAAGATGCTCAAACCCAACGAGAGAGTCTTAGTCGTCGTCAGCGGCGGCAAGGACTCAGCCGTTACGGCCCACGTCCTCAAGAAGTTCGGCTACGACAT
>JALTCK010000156.1 GCA_027074805.1 Thermococcus sp.
GTCAATGCTGAGAAAGTCGATGGCTTCATTGACTTTATGGTTTTTGAAGAAGCGGTTTAGGCCGTTCCAATAGTCCCTAAATCTCTGCTCGCTGAGTTTTCCATCCTTAACCTGCCGTTCCATGTAAAGCCTGAACTCATCTTTATACTTCCGCCAGAGCGAGTTTAAATAGGCTGAACGTTTGTTTTTGTGCATTGATGTTACCAAAGCCTTGTCTGTAAAAACGTTATCGCGTGGCTCGACTGAATGTAAAGCCTCTTGAGAAGTGTCTGTTTCGCTATTGCGTCGGGACCTTGCCAAGGCGGCGCTCATACCAGGCTGAGCTACCGGCCCACTCCCATTGACGCCGTAATCACCTACCGGAGCGGGTTTATAAATTTTGTGGTTTCCAACATCTTGAATGGTGAGAGAAAATTGGGGAGTTAGCCTTAAGAGCGGGAAGGCGAAGGATAAAACGGTGTGGAGGATGGCCGTTAGTGTGAAGAACTCGGAGGGTGTTAAGCTCCTCATCGAGGAAGTCGCAAAGGCTGTTTGGGTCCCCCCAAGGAACTCATTGAATATTACGAGTGGAAGGCTAACCTTGCGAAGATAAAGAAATCCAGCAAGAAGATGACCAAAGAGCAGGCAAGAGAAGTCATCAAGAAATGGAAGAAGGAGAAGCCTCGCGTGAGTGAGAGGGGGGCTATTAAACTCTACTATGAAGCCGAGGAGGAGATTAAGAAATGGGAAAAGCTGGAGAGAAAGCTGAAAAAACTCGGCCTGGAGTAGTCATCGACACCTCCGTTTTGATTCCAGCGCTCCTATCCTCCAAAGGCCATGCCTTTGAGGTGATTAACCTTCTTTTTGAGGAGAAAATAATGAACTACTACTTTAATGCCACTAGAGGGGAGTACTACAATGTTATCGCCTATCCCAAAATCAGGAAGAAGATTCCTCAGTCCATTGCCAAAGAAGGGTTGATGTGGTCATTTTATACTCTGAAAGAGTCCCAATAAAGCGCTCTTTCAAAAAGTCCAAAACCCTCCTTGAGAAGGTTCGTGATCCAAAGGATACTCCTTTTTGGACGTGGTGTACAATTCAAAGGCCGAGTTTCTGATAACTTACGACCGGAAGCACCTCTTAAGAATCAGGGATAAGAACAAGCGGTTTAAAATCGGGCGACATGGGTTTTACATTCTCACCCCAAAAGAGTTCATTGAGCTTTATAAAAAAAGGAAAGGTTTAATCGAGGAAGGCGAACATTCTCTTTCTCTTGTCCCTTTTGTCCTCCTCGCATCTTCTGCACTTCAGGAGTCTTCGCTCAGACTATCATCGAAAAGCTAATATTCATGTTTGGCGGAAATAGCCTGGGTGGACACCATGGGCATAGACCCCGTTTCTGAGGCCAAAAAGATAGAGAAGGAGATTATAACCTGGCGCAGGGACTTCCACATGCATCCCGAGCTTGGCTATGAGGAGGAGAGAACTTCAAAGATAGTAGAAGAACACCTGCGCGGGTGGGGTTACTCAATCAAGCGCGTTGGGGCCGGGATAATAGCGGAGATCGGAGATGGAGAGAAGACTATAGCCCTCCGCGCTGACATGGATGCCCTTCCTATTCAGGAGGAGAACGATGTTTCATACAAATCCAAGATCCCTGGAAAGATGCATGCCTGTGGCCATGATGCCCACACAGCAATGCTCCTCGGTGCGGGAAAGATAATAGCCGAGCACGTCGAGGAGTTCAACGGAAGGGTGAGGCTGATCTTCCAGCCCGCTGAGGAGGGCGGCAATGGAGCAGTTAAGATGATTGAAGGGGGCGCTCTGGAGGGCGTTGACGCCATCTTCGGCTTCCACGTCTGGATGGACCTGCCAAGTGGCTTAATCGGAATTCGTGAGGGTCCTTTCTTGGCAGGGGCAGGAATATTCGGTGGCAAAGTTATCGGAAAGGGTGGTCATGGGGCTTCTCCCCACGAGACTGTTGACCCCATACCTATAACCGCTGAGGCAATACTTGCCCTTCAGACGGTGACGAGCAGGAACGTGCCTCCGATAGAAACGGGTGTAGTGAGTGTTACCTCCATACACGGCGGGACTGCCTTCAACGTTATCCCAGAGGAAGTTGAGTTCAAAGGAACCTTCCGATTTTTCAAACCGGAGATAGGAGAGCTTATTCAAAGCAGGATGAGGGAAATTCTGGAGGGTGTTACAAAGGCTCACGGAGCAAAGTACGAGATAAGTATCGAGGAGCTCACGCCCCCAACTATAAACTCCAAAGAAATGGTCGATTTTGCAAGGAGCGTTGCTCAAAAGTATGGTCTCCGCTACGGTGACGTTCCACCGACAATGGGCGCCGAGGACTTTTCGTTCTACCTCCAGAAGATCCCAGGGGCGTTCCTTGCCCTCGGCATCTACAACGATGAGAAGGGGATAGTGCATCCCCACCACCATCCGAAGTTCGACGTCGATGAGGACGTCCTCTACCTGGGCACTGCGATGGAAGTGGCCCTGGCGCTGGAGTTCCTCAGGTGATGGGTTTCCCAAGTATCTCAATCTCTCTAACCTTTTGAACCCCAAAGCTGTCGGCTCCAGCGGGAAGAACCGTTAAAACCTTTTCATAGCCAAGAATTTTGGTCCTTTCCAAGACGGGTCTTATATCCTCGAGCCTTCCCCAGAGGAGCAGGGCCAGACCCTCCCTACCTGGAAGGTTCCGGAGGGCGTAGTATGAGTCCCCACTTCTTCCACTCTCAATGGTGTGATGAATCCCGGCGATATTGTCCTTGAATGCTGAGAAGAACATGCTGTACGAGCTCTGAAAGCGGCCGACAACTAGTTCGAAGTCTTTAACGTTCTCCCATCCAAATTCAAGGGGCTTCGTCCTTCCGGATCCCCCGGGAGGTACCCACGCGATTGTTCCAGTGAACAGTTCAATACTGAATCCAAGCTTCCCGTAGAAGCCCATGGCATCTTCATCCGGCTGAACCGTGAGAAACTGAACATTCCTTTCCCTGGCAATCTCTTCGACGAACTCAATGAGCGCCCTTCCAATGCCTCTGCCCCTGTAATCCGGGTGGACCTCTATGACATCAACGTGGGCGATTCTCCTGAGTTCTCCTCCGATAGGCTCCTCCGAAAAGAGCACCTCAACTTCCCCGATAATTTTGCCGTCAAGCTCCGCGACCGTCACCAGCTGATCATCCAGGAGGAGGTTGTTGAGGTGAATCGCAAGGGTTTCAACGCTCATCCAGGGGCCGCCGCGGAGGTAGCGTTCCCCTACTGAAAGGCCGGAGAGGTCTTCTCCGGCAGTGTGAACGTCAACTATGCCCCTAACATCATCCAGAGTCGCTTTCCTGACCCTCAGCATCCCCCTCACCGAGGTAGCCGAACTTCCTGAGGATGTGCATTATCGCCTCGGCGCCTCCGTCGCCGTAGGGCTTTTCCGTAATGTAGTCCGCTTTCTCCTTCACGCTCTCAGGAGCCTGGGCTATGGCAATGCGGTAGCCGACGACACGGAAGGCATCGAGGTCGTTCTCTCCATCGCCAACGTGGGCGACCTCCTTGGGACTTATTCCGAGGAACTCACAGGCCTTCTCTATTCCCGTCCCCTTGTTTATCCAGGGTTTCTTGATGTGGATCGCGAAGCCGGAATCGACTGCAATCAAGTTCAGTCCTAGCTCGGCTATTATCTCCCTCACCGCCTCGACTGGAACCGTGCGCATCATCACGAGGCCGGCCTTCCTCTCGTGCATCGAGTAGCTGAGGACCGCCTCGGGATAGCGCCTCTTGACCTCGCTCCAGAGGATCCACTCCTCGTCCATGTCCGTCAGAAAAACGCGCTTCCTCATCGTGCCCTCGCCCTTGAAGGAGAGGGCGCCGCCATCCTCGGCGATAACTGGCCCGCTCGTGCCTATAAAGACCGCCGCGGCTTCGGCGAAGGGAACCGAGTTTCCAGTAACTAGCATAACCGGAAGACCGCGATTCTCGGCCAGTCTTATCGCCTTTAGAGCATCCACGCTTAGCCTCCTGTCGCGGTAGGTAATCGTGCCGTCTATGTCGAGCGATATCGCCTTTATCCTCACCTTCACCACCGGAGAAAATTAAGGGAACCGAATAAAAGGGTTTGGCTAGTGATCCTTCATGATTTCGCGGAGGACGCTCGTGGCGTAGACCCCCTTGGGGAGGAAGAAGCGGAAGCACATGCCAGTATCGGGGACGTAGCCGTAGGCCAGCCCAAGAGGCCTTATCAAGAGCTCCCTC
>JALTCK010000157.1 GCA_027074805.1 Thermococcus sp.
AAACACACCTCACAGATTGGCGCCTTCATCCGCTCACCTCCCTCGCTTGAAGAATGACATTAAAGGGCTAACCCTTAATTCCGGGAGGCATTTAAAAACCTTATTATGGGAGAAAACCGGCAAAAAGTTCAGATTTCGCCCTCTATTTCGCGCCTTATACGCTCGATGAACTCAACGGTGAAGCGGTGCCTCTCCTCGGCGAGCCTCTTGGCGGTTTTGGTGTACATCAAATCCCTCAGCTTCAGTATCTTCTCTTCGAAGTGGGCCAGTGAATCCTCGATGCTCCTCCCGTGCTCGCCGGAGTACATGAAAACCCTCGCGACGCCTATAGCGCCTATAGCATCGAGCTTGTCGGCGTCGCTGAGTATCTTTGCCTCCAGCGTTTCAGGTTCCGGTCCGCGGGAGAAGCGGTGTGCCTCAATGGCGTGCGCAACTGCCTCAACCTTCTCCTCCGAGTAGCCGATGCTCCTGAGGAAGTGCCTCGCTATCCTCGAACCTTCAGCGGCGTGGTCCTCAACCTTTCCTGCGCTCTCAAGGGGCCTCGCGACGTCGTGGAGGAGAGCCGCTAAGGCGAGAACCTCAAGGTCAGCTCCTTCCTCCTTACCTATGTGAAGGCAGAGGTTGAAGACGCGCTCGACATGACTGAAGCCGTGAGTTCCCTCCCTCTCGAAGAAGTGACTCGCGTACTCCCTTGTGCGTTCTATTAACTCGATGCTCCTGGGGTCGCTTATTAAGTCTCTAAGGTTCACACTCTCACCGGACGGTAGAGACTTGAAGGTTGTTAAAAGCCTTTCTCAACTTTCCTCTTTTCCTTCACAAGCTCAAGACCTTCGCGAAGAAGATCTGTCTTACGAACGGTGTCCTCTGGAGAGAACTCATGGGGACTCCCTACGGTATACTTACCATCCTTTAATAGATGGCCAGTTTCACGGAGGATGTCTCTAATGGCATCATCCCCGCGGTAATCCGAGCCCTTAATAGCCCTCGCAGCTTTCACAAGCCCGCTTTCCACGTATATTTCCCAGGCTTTTGAGCCATCCTGTATCTCTACCCCTCCACTGTAAACTCCAAGAAGAGCCAGGAATGACTCAAGATCGCGTCCAGATTTAGAGGGAACTCCAACTAATGTAACATATGTACCTGGGTGGGCCTTAAGGATACCCTCAACGTCCGCTTCGTAAAGTTCAACAGCCCCGATTAAATTGCGCCTCACTGCGTCGAATATCTCACGAAAGGCCTCATCTCCGCTGATTGAAGAATTTTCCAGTACCTCCTCCACCAAAGACCCGACTATTTTTCCCTTTTTGACGAGGGCATACCCAATTTTAAGTCCGGATTCGCTTTTCCACGCTATTTTGAGATAGCCTTCACGTACCTTTCCGGCGAGTTCCAGTGGGTCACTGAAATCCGTTATGACATCAATGTATTTTCCCGGAAGCATTCAAACCACCTCCAAAATCTAAAACCTAAAGGAAGCTCAGAGCATTGAAGCAACCTTCTGAGCGTTCCTCTTTATGTAGATCCTGACAAGGCCGAGATTGACCTTTGGATCCGTAAGAACCGTTAGGACAGCGTTTTCACCGGCCTCGACGGTTATGATTTTTCCCTTAGGTGACTCAAGCGTCACCATATCAATTGCCTCTTCGTGGAACACTTCCTTGGATACGTTGAGTGAGGTACCGTAGATGGTAGCCACCATCGCCGCCACATTCTCAACGTCAATAGTCCTGTCGCTGGCCTGTCCTTCGATTAGGAGTCCATCCTTGCTAACAACGGCGATCCCTCTAACCCCATCAACCCTCAGAAGTTCGGCAATAACATTCTCAAACATTTCCCATCACCCCAGTATTAACATGTCGACCTCAACGTGCTTTTCATTAACCCGTATCTCCTTTATGAGAACGTTCTTCCCCGAGAACTTTTTGATAGCAACGGCGATTGCGTTCGCCATTGGATAGAGGACGGGTTTCATTCCCTTCTTTTCAAGTAGCTGGAGGGCGTAAAGATCCATAGGATTCTCGAGCTTCAGCGTGACCTTGTTCCCGTCCACGTCTATCTCGCCATTCTCTGCAAAGCCGAAGGTGTTTATCATAACCTCCGTGAAGCGGTTGAGCAGTTCCTGCGGGTCGCTGCTGCCCTCAAAGTTAAGTCCGTACTCCTCCATCATTGTGTTGAGGAGTTCCTCCCCTATGGAATTCCCAAGCCCCTTGGCTCCAGCCCCTAGAACCTTGTAGATTCCATACAGTATCAAATTGTTCACTTTAGTTGCCATTTCTTCAGACCTCTCATTCATTCTCTCCACGACCTTCGCCTCCATTTTCACTCACCCGAAGGATCATCCCATGTTGCTAAGGGATATTTGAGTTTTTAAAAGATTTACGACAATATGCTCGATAATTATTTCGTTTACGTTATTATAAAAGGGATGGAAACTCTTTAATTTGTTTAATGCCTATAAATAAGTCTGGGGGGATTTGTGTGGTAATTACAAACTCAGATGTCAAAAGAATTTTGGAACTGAAAAAACAAGGCGTCACCGTAGAAGAGATAGCAGCCATATACTCCATAACCCCTCGGAGAGTGTATCAAATACTGAAAACGCAGAAAATCAAAAAACGCGGCAGACCCCCCAAAGAGGTGGATTCAAGAGTGGTGTCAAGGGTTATAACCCTTAGAAAAGAAGGATTTAGTATCTCTAACATCCAGAAGATTCTCAATAAAGAGGGTATTTCCCTATCACAGTACATGATATGGAAAATCATTAAAGAGCATTTGAACTGCAAGAGCAGGGGGGAGTGCAGACTCAAATATGAGATGAGACGAAGAATCAACTACATAAGCAGGAGGTTTCACATAGTTTATCTGGACATACTGAAGGCCAAGATCAACGACGAGAGACTGACCCTGTTTTTGGTAGTGGATGTGAACAATTGCAGGGTCCTTGAACTCACGCAAGCTCCCGCGATAACACTTGATTGGGTTATTTCAAAGCTGAAGAGCGAGTACTTTAAAACGCTCGACCTCCGGAGCCTGTTCATTGTCATCTACCCCGTTCCCCCCATGGCCCCCACCAGAACGGACAGAAACAAACTTATAAAGTTCCTCAAAAGAAAAGGCGTCAGGTACATATGGGCGGAAGGGCTGATTGGCAAAGATGTAAGCGAGTGCAGAAACAGACTATCCAGAAAGGTTTTTAAGCATTTGAATGAAGAAGCCGGACACAAAACACTAAAGGAGCTACTGGATATCGGAAAGAATATCATAGAGACGGAATGCAGGAGACTGTTATTCTTATTCGAGGATGGAAGTGGTGAGAGTATGAGACTACAAGTATTCGATAAACTCAAGATGTTGTTGAATGGGAAGAAAGGCTCCGAGGATATACAGAACGACATCGAGGGCCTGATGAAAAAATACAGATTTGAAAAGGTACTGTACACGACCTCGGAAGGACTACCCATACTAGGAACTTTTGAGGACAACGATCTGTTAGCAGCCCAAGTTCCAGAACTATTAAAAGCATTAAATCGGCTGGAACCTTCCCCGACATATACAATCAAAACGGCAGATGGATCCGGCATGTTCTTCATCGTTGAGATCACGCCAGAGGTACTCCTCTTCGCCAAGGGAGCGCGAGAGCTCTCATCCAATGAGATACAGTGGCTGATCGAAGACGTGAAGTCTAATCTGGGAATTTAGGATCGTTTTATGAAGTACCCAGTGATCTCCTTTAAAAGTTCAACCATTCTCGTGTGAACCCCAAGGGAGATGCCGTCCACTGTGGGGGCCAGCTTCTTTGAGACGCCGTCTATCAGCCCGGCATCCACCATGGCATTAACGGCCTTCTCCTCGTCCCAATCTGCCAGCAGGTTTCTTCCCACTTCAATCGACGCCTCTGCGATGAGTCCGTAGGCGCCCCAGTTCGAGACGGCTGAGAGGACAAGCCCGTCGGTCTCAACCACACTCGCTATCCTCTCTCCATGGGGAACGTACCGCTCCACGAGTTCCCTTATCTTTCCCATGCCCGCCTCGTTGCCGCCGTCGCCGATTCCTATGGTTGGAATTCCAAGTTCCCTGGCCTTGAGAACTGCCCAGTCAAAGGCCTCTCTCCTCATTTCAAGCCCGCTCATTGAGTAATACCTTCCATCGGCGGCCCTTCCAGGAGTTTCGACCGCAATCACAAGGGAGTACCCGCTTAAGTCGGGTTTTTCCGCAAGCTCAACCCCAAAGCGCTTCAAAGCCCTTCCAGCCTCCGAATAAGTCAGGACTTCGGCCTTCCCTCCGAGGGCTTCAACGGCCTTAGCGAGCGCCAGCGCCCCAGGCGGTCCGTCCGTCTCTGGAATCATGTCAGGCGGTATCGGAAAGCCGGTGACGATGAGAATTCTTGCATAATTATCCAAAAACATCCTTGCAGAATTATGTAAAAAATTGGGGTTTGCCCGTCTGTAGTCGAGGTAAACTCCGAGGACACCACGGTTCCCAACGTCGGTGTTTATAAGATGGGCTATCATCGCTCATTCCTCTTCGTAGACGACGATTCTAACTTTCCTGCCCTTCACAGCCTCCTTGAGCTTCCACCACAGCTCCGTCGGCTCTTCGCTCCTGTGGGTCAGCTCGTGGCCGTTCTCCATCTTAACCTTCTTCTTCTCGTACTTCAAAAAAACACCGCTTTCATTGAATACTTCCCTCATTTTTCTCCCCCCAGGATTTTTCTAAGCTCGTGAAGGGTTCTTATTTCATAGTCTGCCATATGGTAGCCGGGTTCTCCATCGCGGTTTATCCAGACCGCCGTCATTCCAACGTTCTTCGCGCCGTAAACGTCCTGGCTGAGGGAGTCCCCCACCATCAAAGCCTCCGCCGGCTGGACGCCGAGTGTCTCGAGGGCGTGCAGGAAGATTTTTGGTTCCGGTTTTATCGCCTTAACGTCCTCCCTCGTGACGATTACATCGAAGTAGCCGCTCAAACCGATGAGTTCAAGCTTGAGCTTCTGATAGGCAGGCCCGCTGGTGATGACGCCGAGTTTGTAGCCCTCGTCCTTGAGCCACTCGAGGGTTGGAACCGTGTCGGGGTAAACGCGGAGCTTGTGGGGGTAGCTCTTCATCAGCTCATCATAGTCCATGTCGAGGTCGAAGAGCCTGAAGAAGAAGTTCCAGTCGTGCCAGTCGTAGGTGTCCCTCCTGCTGAATATCTCACTGAGAAAGCGCTCCCTGGCACTCTCTCTGTCGATTCCAAGCTTCTTCGAGAGCCTCTCGTAGACCTGCGGCAGGAACAGCTCTATAAGGGGCATCTCCGTTAGCAGGGTCCCGTCTATGTCGAAGAACACCGCCTTCATGCTATCACCACTTCTTGACCAGTAGTGCGAGTATCTCAACCTCCCTGTCGAGGTTCTCGTCGATTATGACACCCCAGATTATGTCCTTTTCGGAGAGTATCTCCTGGAAGTTCTTAAGGATTCTGTGGGCATTCATGAGGGGAAACTCCTTCCCAACGAGGATGCCTATAAGTCCGCGCTCCCAGACCCCCCAGTGCCAGCTGAAGTCCACCTTGCGGAGGAGGCGGAGGATTCCAACGTTTCCGCCCTTTATCATGTTGAACAGGTCAGCGTAGTCTATGTTCACGAGCATCTGGCTCTCTAAGTAGTAGTGCAGGCGGGAGAACATCTCCGCTATATGCCGCGAGGCGGCGTGAAAGGCCGTCGCAAGGGGTTCGTCAGGTCCGGTAAAGAAGTCCCACAGAGAGTCATAGAAGACCGTCTCAAACTCGTCCGCCCAGGGCGGCTTATCCTCCCGGACAAGTTCCCTCCGCGGGGTGAGGACGTAGGCGAGCTTTATTGTGTCGGAGGGAACGCTCTCAGTTATTATGCGGCGGACGAGGTGGTTTGCCTCCTTGTCCTCGAAAATGAGCCAGAGGAATGTGTTCTTGGGGAGGCGGGAAAAGAAGTCGCGGAGCTTTTTCTCGTAGGTTTTGGCGCGGGGCATGAGGAGATAGGCGGGGTTAACCGTAACCCTAACAGTCCCATCGGCGCTTATGCTGTTGACGATTCGAGCGCCCGCGTTCCCTATTCCAACGAACAGGTGGGTAAATGATTCCATCGCCACCCCTAAAAGGAAAATAAAGGCGGACGTTCATATCCTTTTCGGTTCGCTCACTCCAGCGTTGCGTGCTTCTTGCGCATATCCTTCTCCGTCTTCTGGAACGTGGCCATGAGGAGGGCTATAACACCGTCGAGGAACACCATCGTGGAGTCCTCGAACAGGGTCCCCATGGGGGCAACCCACTTGTACTTGGTGAGCATCTGCCTCGCGATGTAGTCGGTCGGGACGTCCTCCTTTGTCCTTCCGGGTATCTCAACGACCACGTCTGCGAGCTTGCCCAGGGTCGAGTTGGCGTAGGAGGTTATCGCGACAACTTTCCCTCCTTCGGCCCTTGCTATCTGTGCTGCGTCAACGATGCTCTTGGTCTCGCCGGAGCCGCTGATGGCTATAAGGAGATCTCCAGGCTCAAAGGCAGGCGTTATGGTCTCGCCGACGACGTAGACGTTGAAGTCAAGGTGCATGAGTCTCATCGCGAAAGCCTTGCCGACGAGGCCACTCCTTCCGGCGCCGTAGATGAATATCTTGTTGGCCCCTATCATGGCATCGACGAAGCCGCGAACCTGCTCGAGCTTTATGGTCTCCGCCACGTTCCCTATGTGCTCCAGTATGTCCTTCATAGCCTTTCTAATTGTCATCATGTATTCGCCCCAGAAGAGATCGATTATCTTCCTCGTGACGTCCTCGGGGTCTTTTGCCTTTGTAATGGCACCGCCGACGATTATTATCGTCGCACCGAGTTCAACAACCTTAGGTATGGTCTGGAGGTTTAGGCCGCCGGCGACTGCAACGGGGACCTTAACGGCCTTAACGACCTTCTCAAGATCCTCCAGTGGGGTCTTTCCCTGAACCTGCTCGTCTATGCCGGTGTGGACGAGTATATAGTGAACGCCCATCCTCTCCAGTTCCTTCGCGCGCTTTACCTTGTCCTTGACGCCTATGAGGTCGACCATTACCCTTATTCCATACCTTCTTGCAACGTCGACGGCATCGAGAATCGTCTTGTCATCCGCAACGCCGAGAATAGAAACGACATCGGCACCGTGTCTGGCCGCCATCTCGACTTCAAGGGCACCTGTGTCCATGGTCTTTAGATCGGCAACGATCTTCCTGTCCGGGAAGCGCCTCTTGAGAAGCTCTACCGCACGCATTCCCTCCTTCTTGATGAGGGGTGTTCCAACCTCAAGCCAGTGGGCGCCGCCGCGGGCCGCTTTTTCGGCGATAGAAATGGCCTGCTCGATGTCAGTAAGGTCAAGGGCAACCTGGAGTATCATCTCCTCGCCTCCGAAGAGTTTTCGATTTAAGCTTGCGGTGCTACTTTTTAAACTTTGGCTTCTTGAATTAACACGAAACTGTCTAAGGAAGTTGCCAAGGTTTAAAAGTTCCGGCGGCAATCCGGGGTGGTGGAATCAAATGGTAACGTTCATTCCCTTCGGCGAGAAGCCCAACCGCGACGGCGTAATGTACATCATCAACTTTCTCAGGAGAAACAAGCTCATAGACGACTACGTTATAGTTGAATCCAGCAGGGTTGAACTGCTTCCCGAAAGGATACCGAGGGACAGGGCGTACATCATCGGCGAGCATTTAGCGACCTACGGCATCATTCAGAAGCTCGGTCCCAGTTCCCTCATAAGCGTCGACGCGCACACCGATTTAATGCACGACTACCTCGACCACGGCTCTTGGCTGGCCTACGCCCTCGAGGAGCGCCTGATAAACAGGGCCGTTGTCCTTGCACCCGTTCTTATGATACCCACAACCGAGAGAACCCAGCTCTGGACGAGGCGCGTCAAAATTTTCCCGGCTCTGCTGAGGAGCAGGAGGGTTCGCGGAAAGTGGAGGGCCTACAAGAACCTCCAGACGAACGATCTGCTTGAGATACTGGATGAAGCCAAGAAGTACCTCGGGGATGAAATCTATCTCACCGTCGACCTCGACGTTCTGCGGCCCGAATACAAGATTGCCCGCTTCCAGCACGGCGAGCTTACCCTTGAGGAGCTGCTTGAACTCTTGGAGGGGATAAAAGAGAACTTCAAGATAACCGCCTTTGACATCGCAGAGATTTCCGACAGGATAAGGCGCTCCCGCCTTGGGAAGAAGGCTTTCGTTGAGGTCTTCCAGCTCCTCAGGGGGTGATTCCATGAAAGGGCCTACGGAGTGGGAGATGAGGAACATCATAATGCCCCTCATGCTCTCCGGCGCCAAGATGCTCGACAGGCACTGCCCAAAGTGCGGCTCACCGCTCTTCGAGAAGAACGGAAGGGTTTTCTGCCCGGTGTGTGAGTACAGGGAGAGGCAAAAGAAAGGCGAGATGAAGGGCGTCGAGGAGAGACTGAGGGAGAAGCTCACCGAGATGGCCAATTCACTCCCCAGCGACATCGACGAACTGGAGAAACACTTAAGGGCAATGGAAAGGATAATAGAACTGTTGGAGCGCTATAAAAAACTGGGGGGAGAATAATGAAGAACGTGAAGGTGCTGGAGGCCCTTAACGACGGTCCTAAAACCATCGAGGAGATAGCCGAGAAAACTGGCATAAAGCCTATGGAGGTAAGGCGCTATTTGCTCCGCTTTGCCGAGCAGGGGAAGGTTGAGAGCTACCAGAAGGAAGGGAAGCTCTTCTGGAAGATCAAGGAGAAGAGCGAGGAGGAAGAGGAGTTCAAGTACGTGTGACCCCCGACTTCCTCTTTAGCTTGGGAGCTAAGTAATTGGTTTTTACCCCCAATTTTTGGTTCGTATCGTTGCGATTTTGACGGGTAGAATGTCAAATAGTTTTTTATAGGGTCATGTAATACCAATACCAGTTTACCCTCCGTGTCTTTGCTCCGGCCATCCCCACCCTGAGATGGAGGGATTAATCATCAGGAAGATAGTGACATTCTTGGCGTTAATGCTCTTGATATCCCCCTTAACTTACGCGGTATCCGCGGATTGTTCCCCGTATGAATTGTATTCCGTTGACTCAGTTTTCAATCTAAATGGGTGGCTTTTGATAAGGGTTTCTCACTGGAGTTATACATGTGAAATGATAGCCGGGGAATGGGAGAACAGGGTTGCTAATTTTGATTCCTATTTAATTCTAACAGATGGAGAGAAGGCGTTTTTGATAGACGGTTCTGGTTCTCCTCTTGACTGGACAATGTCGGCGGGTTTTCTAAACGGAACCCTCTACGCTATCCGGATTTCCAGATCCAGAAAACCCTACAAAAACATCACATTAACCATTAATGACAAACCCAAAAACTTTACGCTAACACGAAACGTCAATATGAAAGAGGTCTACCGCTTCACCGGTGACTGCTTTGAACCCATCTTAAAGTGTGTTTTAATCCAGTATCCAAACGGGACGACAACTAAGACCTGCAACGGAACCCCCGTCAACGCCTCACTTTTCAAACCGCCAGTCGGGAGCATCCCTGGAAGTCCAGCAACGCTTAACGGGAGGAACCTCACCTTCTCGTTTAATGGGCAGAAGTACACCTTCCGATTGCCTGGAAACATGAACGCTTCTCAGCTTTCTCTCACCGTTCTGGAGGCAAGAAACGGGATAATTCTCGTCAACAACCACGTGGTGAGACTGCCTGCCGGAGCCACAATCGAAGACGTCCCTGTACTCTTTAAGATTGAAAACAGGACGATTGCACCAATCAGAACCCAGACAGATTTCAGAGGGGTGGTATGCAACAACAGCGGGTCAGAATCAGGGGGTAGCAACACACAATCCAAAGCCAGTTCCAGAATATGTGGGCCTGGAATCATCCTCCTGGCTGCCACGGTACCCATCCTGCTGAGAAGAGCAAAGCGATGGAAATAGTGGGAGAAAGAAAAATCAGGCCTTCTTGGCCTTCTTCCAGTACTCGTTGAACTTGCCCTCAAACAGGGCCTTTATCCTGAAGTCCTTGATCCATATCTGGGTCTCGTAGTTGAAGTAGCGAGCCGCCATGTCCTCGAGGGCGAAGAAGACCTCGTCGTCGCAGATGAGCATCGGAAGCTCAAACTTGTCGAGGACCTTAAGCTCAAGCTTGCCCTTCTTGTAGTAGTCCATTATCTTTGAGGTGCCGAGTCTTTGGAGGACGTTCGGGGCGACGATTATCTTGGCCTTGGCACCGTTGTCGATGGCCTTAATGATGTCGCTCTCAAGGTTGATGGCGATGTAGCCGTCGTCCGCCAGGAGAATCTGCTCCTTAACGTCCTCGAACATCTCCTTGGTCTTGAGGGTGGCGTTTCTTATGCCCCTGACAACCCAGACCTTCTCGACGCCGTACTTCGGAATCTCGGTCTCGATGAGGGGCCTCATGAGCTGGAGGAGTTCATCTTTGGCCTTCTTCTTGGCCTCAAGCTCCTCCTTGACGCGCTCCTGCCACTCCTCGATGAACTTCTCGAGGATGTTCTCCGGGTGGACGGGCCTGTACTTGTTGACCTTGCCCGGCTGGCTTATGGCGAAGCCCTTCTTCTCAAGGCTCCTGAGAACGTCGTAGGTCCTCGGTGCCGGAACCTCGGAGACGCTGGCTAACTCGGCAGGTGTGAGAACACCGAAGCCCACCAGTGCCACGTACGCCCTTGCCTCGTAGAGGTTCAACTCAAAGTGCTCCTGAAGGAGCTCTACCATCTTGTCCTTAACCATTCTTACCACCACCATATTTCTTATGGTGGATATCCGATATCATCACATATAAGTTTTTTCCAAGGAATGTTAGTTGCCGCCCTTAGTCCTTGGAATTTGCACTAATGACTCCCTTTGATGTTATTGCCATTGCGCGGCCATGCAATCCTATTACCACCTATTTGCTTTAAAAATTTTTGGTTTAACAGAACTGCAAATGTTTGATTGGAACACAGTGCCCCATATCACCCCGAGTGAAAACGAAATGATGTAACTTCATGTAAAAAACAAATCGGTTATTAAAACGAATATTGAGAAGTTCAAGTTTGAAAATGGTGTTGGTAAACCCTTCTTTTCACACTGCGGTATCTTTTCCAAGGTACTCAAGTATCTCCCGATAGAGGCTGTTGAGCACCCTCTGATAGTCCTCTCCACCTGCCTCTATGAGGTCCATGGTCTCCTCAAGCACCCTGGTCTTCTCCTCGCTGACGAGTTCCTTATACTTACTTGTGAGATAGTGGTAGACTTTGATGCCCTGCTCCGTTGGGACGAGCTTCTTCCTTCCGCGCGTCTCAAAGACGTAGTAGCGCCTTATTAACGTCTCCAATATCTTTGCATAGGTTGACGGCCTGCCTATCTTCCTCTCCTTCATGAGGGCTATGATGTCGCCCTGGCTGTAGAGCGAAACCTTCGGTGCCTTCCACTTCTTGGCCTCGACGACCTTG
The DNA here is from genome assembly GCA_027074805.1 of Thermococcus sp. GTDB lineage: Archaea > Methanobacteriota_B > Thermococci > Thermococcales > Thermococcaceae > Thermococcus. The sequence continues at coordinate 11,424 of JALTCK010000157.1, forward strand.
AGTTTCACACCCGCTTCAAGCCGCGGGAGCTGCCTGAAGGGCGGCGAGCGGAGCTTCGTCCAGCCGTCCTCGATTACCTCCACGTAGCCTTCAAGCTCCGCTTTCCCGACGCCCGCATTGATGACGGTCCTCTCCATCAGGAGCTTCGCAGATTTCATCTGGCTCATCATGAACTTCTTGAATATCATATCGTACAGGCGGTAGTGGTTCCTCGTAAGGTTCTTGGGGAGCTGGATTATTCCGTCACGAATGAGCTGCATCAGCCTTCCGGTGTCTATCGGCCTCGTCGGCCTTATGGCCTCGTGGGTTCCTTCTTCACCCCAGTGCCTCGGCTTGAAGTATTCCTCACCGACCTCCTGGGTTATGTACTCCCTGGCCACCTCTATCCCGGTGTTGCTGACGTGGGTCGAGTCCGTTCTGTGATAGGTGATCAAACCCATTTCAAAGAGGTCCTGCGCCAAGCGCATCGTCTCCGGTGCGGAAAGCTTCAGGAACGTCGAGGCGTCCTTCAGCATGGCATCGGTGGTGTACGGTGGGGATGGGTTGAACTCCTTCTCCTCAAGCTCAACTTTCTCAACCGTGGCGTACTCGGGAGGCTCAACATTCTTTCCGTCCTTGCCTACCTCAACCGTCACCTGGAGACCGTTCTCAAGGGTTAAGCCGAGGAAGTAGGTCTCGCTCTCGCTGAACTCCTTATAGCGCTCGATTATCCAGCCGAGAACCGGAGTCTGAACCCTTCCGGCAGAGAGGTTTCTGTTCTCAAAGACGCGCTGGAGTTCCTGGCTCAGCTCGAAGCCTATCCACCTGTCCTCTATACGCCTAACGATCTGAGCATTGACGCGGCCCTCGTTGACGTCCCTCGCCTCCTGGATGGCGCGCATTATAGCGGGTCTCGTCACCTCGTGGAACTCTATGCGCTTGATGTTGGGAGTGTACGGGCTGAGAACGTTCCTTATGTCCCAGGCTATCTTCTCACCCTCAGTATCGGGGTCGGTAGCGATAAGAATCTCGTCCACCTCTTGGGCCAGCTCGCGCATCGCCTTGACGTTGTCGAGGGCATCGCGCACATTAGTGGAGCCACAGCGCGGGCAGACGCCCTTGTTCTCCCAGTCGACGAACTGGTGCCCGCAGTCGCGGCAGCGCTTTATGGTGTCGTAGACCGGGATGAACCTCATCATACCGTCCTTCTCGTCGATCAGGACACCGTGATAGCCTTCATTAGTCACAAGGTCGAACATGTGACCGCCACTCGCTAAAATCGTCAGCATCATGTTTCCGATGCTGACCTCGTAGGCGACTAAGTCACCTATCCTCGTCTTGCTCGGCTGGCCGAAGAAGTTCGCTATGGTCCTTGCCTTGTTCGGACTCTCGACTATCATGAGCGCTGATTTAACAAGATCCTTCACCTTGGCGCTTATCTTGCCCTCCATGACCAATCTAACTTTCTCCCTGTCCTCGTCGATCTGCCTCAGCACCTCGTCGAGGTTAAGCTCCTCAAAGGGAACCATCTTGAACTCGGTGAAGCGCCAGCGCATCTGCCTCACTAAGCCGTTGAAGACCTTCTCGTTGTCAACTATGAGGACGCTCAGGCCCTTAGTAATTCCGCCGGCGAACAGCCTGCTCGTTCTCCCTGTGGCCTGGATGTAGGTTCTCACATCGGGAATCCCGATGTACCACTTGCCGCCTTCCTCCGTCAGGCTCACAAAGGGGTCTTCGGCGAGCTTCTTCAGAACCTCCTCGTCGTGGAGCGCCTTCCTGAGGAACTCAACCAGCTCGCGGAAGACTCCCAACACGTGGTTGTGGAACTCGTTCTCTATGGGCAGGCCTTCGGCTAAAGCCTCCTCAATCTTCATCAGCTCGAACTGCGGTATGTTCCTTATGAGCCTCCTTAACCTTGCGTGGAGCTTCTCGGCCTGCTTCCTGTCCTCGTCGCTCAGGAAGTCCATTATCTCGCTGAGCAGGCCCAAGGCCCTGTATATGGTCGGCCTCTCGAGGTCTATGCTGAAGCGGAACTTCGGCACGCCGGTGAAGACCGCGTAGCGTATTAGGTGGGGCAGGTCGAGTCCCCTGACGAGCGATCCATAGTAGGTGGCAGAACCGACGAGATAGTCAGCTTCCCCGTTCTCAAAGCGCTCTATCGCTTTCCTGTTCTTCGAGCTGACGAGTTCAACCCTGAAGCCGCGCTCGCGGAGATAGTTAACGAGTTCCTCGGCGTAACCAAGGCCCTGGTCGATGGGCGTGAAGATTATCCCGCCCCTTCCGAGCATCGTTAGGAGTTCTTCCACGTGCTCCTTGACCTCCTTGGTCGGCTTCAGGTAGCTGTCAACGACGTTCCTGAGCGCGCTCCTTCCGGATCCAACCTCAAAGCCGAGAAGTTCGCGGTAGAGCTTTATCCTGTCGCCCCTCGCGCTCCCGGTTGCTGATGCTATGATCATGATGCCGATGTTGTTCTTCGATTTGAACTCCTCAATCTCGCGCTGGAGCTTTGATATCTCCGTGTTAAGCTCCTTGAGCCTCTCCTCCCGGTCCTGGGCGCGGCCGTTGAGGTACTTCGACATCTGCTTCTTCAGGCGGATTATCTCCCAGGCCTTCTGAATGACCTCGTCGTTGAAGCCGAGCAGATAGAGAGAGCGGTCTATGTTCTTGCTCGCCTTGAGGAAGGCATCAACGTCGTCCACGAAGATGAAGTCGAAGTGCCTGCCCTTGAGAACCTCGTCGAACTTCCTGGCCATCCACTGGGCGCTGGTGACGAGTATGTCGTAGTCCCCGCCGGTTATCTTGGTGAGCATCTCCTCCTTCTCCTTCTTCCTGAGGTTGCCGTGGTAGTAGGCGAGGTTTATCTCAACGCCGGACCTCTCGGCTATGGCCTGGATTTTTCTTACCGTCTGGATAACCAGCGGCGTCGTTGGGACGACTATGTAGCTCTTCTTGCCCCTGGTGGCGTGCCAGACGGCCATGAAGGCTCCGAAAGTGCTCTTCCCCATTCCGGTCGGGGCTATTATCGAGAAGCTCCTTCCCTTCAAAAGGCGCTTCACCCACGTCCTCTGGGCGCTCCAGAATGTGAAGCCCGTGGCTCTCTCGAAGAAGTCCTCAACCTCGCGGAGGTTCTTCTCGAGGGAATAAATACGCTCCCACTCCTTCAGCGTTCCTTTAACCTGCAGGGCGTTTCTAACTGCCGTAACGAGTTCAAAATAGGAATCAGCGTGAACCGGATTATCGAGGCACTCATCGCAGGGGTTCTTACCCACAAGCCTCTCGTCGGAGATTCTCCCAGAACAGTTGGGGCACATCTCCCTGTATATCGCCTTCATTTTCCCACCCTCTAATTCCTATTCTCGCACAAAGGGGCTTTATAAGGCTTTTTAGAGGGACGCCTCAAGCTCCCGCAGTTCATCCCTCAGCTTGAGGGAAAGCTCGTAGTCCTCAAAAACGTGGCCGTACTCCTCCGCGACCTCTTCAAGGACGTGAAGGG
>JALTCK010000158.1 GCA_027074805.1 Thermococcus sp.
ATTATCCCGCTGAGGAGCCCAGGAAGGACCTTCTCCTTCGGAATGCCCAGTATCTTGGCTGCCGTAAGCGGGAACTTAACGTTAGGCTGATGGAAGACGGCATAGTCAAAATCCTCCGGCGTATACCCCATCTCCTCCATGAGAGTCTTAGCTGCACTGATTATTTGATGGAAGTATGCCGGCTCACCCGTAAATCTGTTGCCGTGCCTCGGATAGTGTTCGTGCTGGCGTCTCCAGAAGTCTGGAGTGTCAGTTACGTAGGAGTAGCTTGCCTCGAAGTAGGCAACTGTCTCAGAACTCTTTGGCCCAATAATATAGGCGGCTCCTCCGGCGGAGGCTGTGAACTCCAGGTGGTCGCCGGGCCTCCCCTGCGACGTGTCGGCCCCAATTGCCATCGCATAGTCGGCCATCCCTGAGCCGACGAAGCCAATGGCAGCTTGAATCGCCTCTGTCCCTGCCTTACACGCGAACTCAAAGTCGGCTGCATCCAGGTCGGGAGTGGCTCCTATTGCCTCAGCTATTACCGTTCCGCTCGGCTTGACGGCGTAGGGCTTGCTCTCCGTGCCGAGCCAGACTGCCCTTATGAGTTTAGGGTCAATCCTGGCCCTCTTGAGGGCGTTTCTTGCCGCCTCAATCCCTATCGTGATGGTATCCTCATCGAGACCGGGAACAGACTTTTCCTGGATGGGGAAGCTGCTTATCCCCCACACCCTTCCTATCTCTTCGGCCTTGATTCTATACATTGGCACATAGGCTCCGTAGCCCACAATGCCAATCTCACGCTTCGGCTTCAGGAGTTTCCCCATGGTCCATCACCCACAAAAGTTGAACATAACTTCGCCTAAGGTTAAAGGGGCCCTTATAAAAGCCTTTCGGTGAAAGTGAAAGCCTTTTTCGACTATTGTCTATTGATTCCGCCCCCGCACCGAAAAGCGTATAAGTTCATTTCTAACAGAGTAATAACAGAGGTGACCAACTGTGAGAAAGATTCACTTATGTTTGGTCATGCTTATTATTTTCACTGGCTCTGTTTTTCTCCCTAGTACCTCCGCTAGTGGGAGTGCTCAGTACTGGATTGGAACATACAACGGAACGATTTTAATTTCACCCGCACCGGTTCTCTCACTCTCTGATGGGAGTGCGCTCTTTGTTTCCTACGTCAAGGGGGGGCTAGGTATTGACTACAGCGTCCTGAGAAAGATAGCCCCAAACGGGAGCGTAGAATGGGCCATCAAATACGGCGAAGGGGTTATCATAAACTCGCTCGCCAAGACACCTGATGATAAGATAGTAACGGCCGGTATGTATTTCTCAAACAACAGTTTGCAACCGGACGGTTTCCTAATGGAAGTCGATAAAAAAGGGAAAGTTCTCTGGGCAAAGCGCTACGGCGGAAACGGCACTGATTCTCTGTCGGTCGTAACAGTCCTAAAGAACGGAGACGTACTGGCCGCAGGAATGACAACGAGCTTCAAAGACGCCAGAGGGAACGTGTGGCTTCTTAAGACCGACAGTCACGGTAACGTAATCTGGGAGAGAACCTATGGCACGGAGTGGAAGGACGAGCCCCTGAGTATGCTCGTGGAGTCGAATGGAGACATCTTGATAGTAGGAGTCTCAATCCATGGAAACGTTCCTTACGGCCTAATTCTAGCTGTGGACAGTAGTGGAAAGCTAATTTGGGCGAAAGAATACAAGAGTGATATGGGACTTATAACCCGGGGACTTTCTTACTTCAACGGAGGCATCTACGTGTCTGGATACAACTATCTGGGCAACAACACCCTTGGTGCCCTCTTAATGAAGCTCGATGATAAAGGAAACCTCCTATGGAGCGAGTCGTATTACAGAAAGGGATTCTTCATGCTAGGGGGTGACATGGGAGTGAGTCTAAAAGGATTATGGCTTTCAGGGGCCTTGGTAAAGGTTTCATCCAACAAAACGACCTACTACGGCGTTCTCCTCCATATCTCCAACGGCACCCTCAGGGATGTTAGAATCTACGGCCCGGAGCTGACCTTCAGAACTCTGACAATAGCCTCCGACGGGAGTATCTTTGTCTCGGGAGTTACAGAGAACAACGGGAGCAAAACTCCCCTCCTAGCAAGGCTTCCGGAAAATGGCAGCCTTCCCAACTGCAAGTACCTTGCGAACCTCACGGTTGAAAAGACCTCCCCAGAGATCACTACCTCATTCATAAAGCTAAATACCGGAGAACCCAAGTTCACTGGAATGAAAGTTAGGATTAGTACAAAGGAAATGAATGGCAACGTCTCGCTCCTCTGCACCTACACACCGCCGACGGAGAAAGAAAAGGGAATATGTGGGCCGGGATTTGTCGTTCTCCTGACCATCTCCATTGCAATCCTGCTGAGGAAGCGCTGAACCTTTTTATTACACATTTTCCTGGTTTATAACTTCTTCACGACAAAGAGTGCGTGGTCCTTCTCGTAGGGCTCGAGGCTTAGGCGCTCAACGACCTCGAAGTAAGTCGAAAGCTCCTTCTCGACCTCCCTGAAGACCTGCTCCGGTTCCTTCGTCACGTCGATGCTCCTGCTCTTGACGGATATCATGCCGTAGCCGCCGCTCTTGAGGAAGACCTTGGCATTGTCGATGAGTATCTTCGCCTGCGTCGGCTGGGCGACGTCCTCGAAGATAACATCTACCTTCGGAACGAGGGCGCGGTAGCCTTCCGGCTTGGTCGCGTCGCCGAGTATCGGCACGATGTTCCTCCTCTCCTCGACCAGGGGGACAAGCTCCCTGAGAACGCGCGGTGAGAACTCCACGCCGAAGACCTTGCCCTCCAAGCCGACTATGTCGCTGACGTGTGAAGCGGTCGTTCCGCTCGCGATGCCGAGGTAGAGGACGGTCGAGCCAGGCCTGATCGGGAAGTTCTTGAGGCCGTTCAGGATTGCCGCGCCGAGCTTTGACCTGCTCGGGTTCCATATCCTGTACTCCTCTCCCTCGGCCTTGATCAGCCTCTCGCCGTAGACCTTCTGGCCGGGGACGAGGTTCTTGGTTGCAATCTTCTCGCTCCCGTCCTCGTCAACAAAGACATAAACGCCCGGGAATCTGTGCTTCTTAATCTTCACTTCAATCACCTCTTGCCGCCCTTAGACTTCTTTTTCTTGGACTTTTTGTCCTTTCCGCCTTTTTCCTTCTTTTTGCCCTTGGCCTTCTCCTTCTTCTCGAACTTCCTACCCTTCTCACCCTTGCCCTTCTTCTTGCCCTTGAACTTCTCCTTCTTTTTCTTCTTTTCTGGCTTTGCTTTCCTCTTTGGTGGATTCGGATACTTCTGCTTTATCTCCTGTATGCGCTGCTCCAACTCTTGCTTGAGCTCCTCGGCTATGTATTCGCCGGAGAAGTAGTCAACGCGAGCTGCAATGGCGAGCTTTCCGGCTAAGGCTCTCGCTATCTTACCCCTCTGCCACCAGGGTGAGCGGTTTATCGCCGGATATTGGAAGATGACACCGTGCTTGGGCGGCTTGGCACCGCTCCTCAGGTGCCTGAAGAGCGCCTTCTCGGCTCCGAGAACCTGTATGGTCGAGGCGGGCATTATAGCGAGCTCTCTCAGGCCGCCGGCGAGACTCATGAGCCTAGCTGCGAGCTTCGCTCCGACGAGGGCCTTGAGGTTCGGTGCAACCTCGTCCATTGCCGTCTCGAGGTAGTCCTCTATCCCCCTCCTCAGCCTGTAGAGGTCACTTATCTCTCCGGCAAGCTTGATGATAATCTCCTCGTCGAACTTACCGAGAGGAGCACCCATCGACTTCTCGGCCGCCTTCAGTATCTTCTCGACCTTGGCGTCGGGAAGGCCGAGGGACTTGAGCCTCTCCCCGGTAGCGTTCTCCTTGGCCCCAACGCTCGCCACGAAGGTAACGTACTGCTCGTGCTTCGGCAGAATCTCGTCCAGCTCCGGGAAGTGGAGGCCGTACCACTCCCTCAGGCGGGAGACGAGGAGGTTGACGACCTTGTCGATGTCGTCGAGCGCTTCAATCGCCTGGATTATCATCTTGTCGCGCGCGCCGCTCTGCTCCTGTATGCGGAGCCTCGTTAAAGCCACGCCGACACTGAAGTACTCGTCGAACCAATCCTCTCCGAGGAACTCCTCCGGGTTCGCACGGAGCTCTTCGCCGGCTATGCTCGGGAACTCCGCCGTCGCGCTATAGCCGAGCTCCTTGAGGTTCCTCGCGAGTT
>JALTCK010000159.1 GCA_027074805.1 Thermococcus sp.
TTGTTTCAACAACCTTACTACCATGTTCAGCCGGTAGCTACCTTGTATATGCCACTATAATCGTTCATGGTAGCAAGGAGCTTGCCTTCTTCCTTCTCGCCCTCTATAACCTTATCTTCGTGCTTCCTCTCATCATAATTCTGGTGGCCATGGGAAGCGTCACCGAGAGCAAGCGCTTCTCCCAGGCGATGGTGAGGCACAGCAGGGAGCTTTCAGTCACAGCGGGAATGCTGCTGATAGCCATAGGAATCTGGGTTCTCACTGGGGCTTCACTCTAAACCGAGTTTTTCCCTCACCCTTCTCTCAAACTCTGCAAAGTTCGGAACCCCTATGAACTCCACCCTGTTATCTATGAGCACCGTGGGCGTCCCCATTATGTTGTGCTCCATGGCCTTTCTCTGCCCTTCAGGGGTTGCCACGCTGAGTTCCCTCGCAACGACCCCCTCGTACTTTCTCTCAAGCTCCTGAGCCATTGCCCAGGCTATCGGGCAGTAGGGACAGCCGGGTGACGTTATGACCTCGATGACCACCTTTCTCTTCGGCTTGACCTCTATCATTCCCGCCCTCTTCATGAGTTCGAGCATCTTCTTTCTCCTTATCATCTCAAGCTCGTCCATCCCCTCACCCCCGTTAGAAAAGAGAAAAAAGCGGGTTTAAAAAGAAATTCTTGAAAAAGAGTTCATGGGACACTAATCGCCAGTTGCAAGGTGGATGGCCAGCAGAACTGCGAACAGAACGGCCAGGGCTATGTGGACTTTCTTCCAGTGGCCCAGTATGCCCACGAACTTCTTTGCCATTTTCCTGTCGTGCTTATTCGCCGCGAGAAGAACCTTTCCGTGTATGTACCTGCCGATGAACCCGTTCAGATTGAGTAGAACCAGGACGATGCCCATCGCCAGTCCGGTGCCCCCCGTGAGTCCTGCGTAGTTGCCGCACGAGAAGAAGTGGACAAAAACGAGAGCCGTTCCCGTTATGGTGAGGACGTGATGGATGGTGAGGGGATACACCGGGCCAAAAATCGTCATGTATGGGTGCTCTGGCTTTATCTCAAAGCCCCATTCACTGGACTTCTTGTGGACTATGACGAGCTTTCTCTTGGTCAGAGAGTAGTAGACGACGCCAATTGCTATAAGGCCCACCCCCAGGGCAGCGAGCCCGCCGTAGCCGGCCTCGTACTCGTTTTCTCCCCCATCATCGTCAGCGAGAACAAGGGGGGCCATCAGAAGGATCAAAAGAAATAAGACGAGAACCCGCTTCACCGAGCACCACCTCAGAAAGCGCCGCTCCCAAGGCCGCAGATCTTGGCGAACGGGCAGACCGAGCAGTCCTCGGTGTAGGGCTTGAGGTATGGCTCACCCTTGACGGCCTTGGTTATCTCCTTCGCCCTATCCATTGCCTCGTCGTCCCCTTCAAGGACGAGGGTGACGCTTCCTTCTGCACCGCCAGCACCGCCTGCGGCTATCGGGATCGCCTCAACCCCTGTGAGTATCTTGTAGGCTTCCACCTCAGTCACTGGGTGGGAGTGTGGTATCGGCACGAGCGCCGAGTAAAGCCCCGTCCCCCAGTCGAAGGAGTAGATGCCCGTCAGCTTTGCGCTCTCCTCGACCGGAGTCGGCACGAACTTCTCAAGGCTGACCGGCGTTATTGTGAATACCCCTTTCGTTATAGTCCAGCCGAAGGTCTTCCCTATCGTTCCGCCGTCCGGGGCAGCTGCGAAAACGGCCACGTTCCAGTTGATGTCTATAGCGTTGGCACCCTTAATGAAGACGTCCTTCGGCCCCATCCTCTTGAGGGCCTCAAGGGGGTCGTCGAAGGGCTCGCCCTTGTAAAGGACGAGGTGCTTCGGCCAGGTGGCCTTTGGGGTAACGCATGTCCTGCCCTTGCCGATAACTCCAACGGTCCACTTCTCCTTTTCGATCTTCTCTCCCAGAAGCTCCTCTGCCACGTAGGCTGCCGTTGTGCCGGTGGCAACGTACACGAAGCCGTGATTGAGGGCGTGCTGCACCTCGGGCATGGTAACAACTGCCTTCGCTATGAGCCTCTTGCTCTCCGGGGGAGTTAAAGTGACGAGTGCTCTTTTCAAATTGATCACCGTGATAAAATCTGCGTCGAAAGATATTAAACCTTCCTTTAGCCGGCCCGATAAGCCTTAGGGGGCCCAAAAAGTAATGAGTTTCCCGGTAAGGACCCTCCCTCAGAAGACCCTTGCGTAGCCCCACTTGCGAACGCTGGTGAGTATAGACGTTTCCGTACTCTTTATACCCTCTATCCTCCCGAGCTTTTCTATGAGGAAATTCTCAAGCTCGTGGAGGTCCCTAACGGTCACCTGCATGAGTATGTCGTGGGCGCCAGTGGCTATGCCGAGGACGTCCACCTCTGGAAGTTTGCTCAGCTCCTCTGCGGCCTTCTTTACCCTGCTGGGCTCAACATCGACCGCTATGAAGGCCACTATCGAATAGCCAGCTTTGAAGGGGTTTATCAGTGCTGAGAACTTCCTAATAACCCCGCGCTCCACCAGCTTCTTTACCCTCAGTCTTACCGTTGATTCGGGCACCTTTAGCCTCCTCGCTATCTCGGAGTAGCTTGCTCTCCCGTCCTCCTGGAGGATGTGAAGGATCATACGATCCAGTCTGTCGAGATTATGATTATTCTGCATATTTTCACCTCATTTATTGCTAATATATAAGCAAGTTTTTAAATATTTTGAACAAATTAGCAGAAATCTAGCGAAATAGCTATTAATTTCAAGCGCATATAGCAGTTAGGTGAAAGCATGGAGCATCCCACCAGGAAGGAAGAAGTCATTGAGAGATATTCCCGCATTTTTCCGAAAGCTGTAAGGGTTACCTACGCTCCTCTTGTAATAACGAAGGCTCAGAATGCACGCGTATGGGATATCGAGGGGAGGGAGTATATAGACTTTCTCAGCGATGCAGCGGTTCAAAACGTGGGACACAACAACCCCCGAGTCGTGGAGGCAATCAAAGAACAGGTGGAAAGACTGATCCATTTCACCTTCATCTATGGATTTCCAGTTGAGCCTCTCCTACTGGCAGAGAAGCTGGCTGAAATAGCACCAATGGAAGGCGTGAAGGTCTCCCTTGGAATGACCGGAAGTGACGCCAATGACGGGGCGATAAAGTTTGCAAGAGCATACACAGGCAGAAGAACTGTCTTAAGCTATCTCCGAAGCTACTACGGCTCAACATACGGAGCGATGAGTATAACCGGCCTCGATTTTGAGGTCCGAGCCAAAGTTGGCCAGTTGAGCGATGTACACTTCATACCCTACCCAAACTGTTACCGCTGTCCCTTTAAGAAAGAGCCAGGAAAGTGCAGAATGGAATGTTTAGAGTATCTAAAAGAGAAATTTGAAGGAGAGGTTCACGCTGATGGAGTTGCCGTGCTCTTAGCAGAGCCAATACAGGGTGATGCTGGAATGGTGGTCCCACCGAAGGACTATTTCAGGAAGCTCAAAAAAATCCTCGACGAACATAGCATACTCCTCGCCGTTGATGAAGTTCAAAGCGGCCTTGGAAGGACCGGTAAATGGTTCGCTATAGAACACTTCGGAATCGAGCCGGATATTGTAACCCTTGCAAAGCCACTCGGAGGAGGGCTTCCGATAAGTGCCATAATAGGACGAGAAGAGATTATGGAGAGCCTGCCACCTCTGGGTCACGCGTTTACTCTCTCAGGGAACCCTGTGGCGAGTAGGGCAGCCTTGGCTGTAATCGAGGAGATAGAGGAAAAGAAGCTGCTCAGAAGAGCAGAGAAATTCGGGAAATACGCTAAGAAGAGACTTGAGAAGATGAGAGAAGAGCACGAACTCATAGGTGACGTTCGAGGTCTTGGCCTCATGCTCGGAGTAGACCTCGTCAAGGACAGGGAGAGCAGGGAAAGGGCATACGAAGAGGCAAGGAAAATCGTGTGGAGAGCCTATGAACTGGGGTTGGTCCTTGCATTCCTTCAAGGCAACGTGCTGAGGATTCAGCCACCGCTCACGATAGAGAAGGAGGTACTCGAGGAGGGGCTTAACAGGCTGGAGAAAGCTATAGCCGATGTTGAAGAAGGCAAAGTGCCCGATCACGCTCTTTCAAAAGTCCAAGGATGGTAATTGAAAAACCCCACGCTCAACGGGACATCCGGAGATTCACCTCACCCAATTCATAAAGCGAGGTTTTCGGCAGATTTTAAAAGGGAATTTCCAAGTGGTCTTCATGCTCCCATATCTGCTGGACTTCATTATAGGATTAGGCATAGGCTTCATTGCCGGTCTGCTTGGTATTGGGGGTGGCTTCCTAATAGTGCCGGCGTTAGTGCTCCTAGGGGAGCCCATACACATCGCCATAGGAACGAGTTTGGCCTGCATAACGATAAGTGCCCTTGCCTCAGCTTATACTCACCTTCGTAGAGGGGCGGTTCTCTTCAAGGTCGTCCTATTAAAGGAGGCTTTTTCAATGCCATTTGCCATAGTGGGAGCTTATCTTTCTTATGTAACTCCTGAGAAGACTTTAAGGTTGATATTTGCGATTCTCCTGCTTTACTTGGCTTATACTCTATTGAAGGGAAAAAGTAAATGTGGAGAGAGATCGGAAGGTGAGCTTAATTACCTCCGTGTTCCAGTCGTGGGAATTTTGGCCGGGCTGACCAGTGGACTTCTAGGCATAAGCGGAGGAGTCCTGAATGTTCCGCTCTTCAACACTTACGTTGGGCTTCCGATGCGCTATGCAGTCGGAACCTCCAGTTTATCCCTGTTTTTCACGGCCTTAGCTGGAACGTTCGGCCACTACCGTCTTGGACAGGTTGACGTTCACATGGTCCTGCTCTTGGCACCTGGCCTCATCATTGGTGCTCACTATGGTGCCCTAACGGTCCACAGGGTCAAACCGTCATTTATCAGGAGCCTGTTCTCGATCCTGCTTGTAGTGATCGCTCTCAAGATGCTCGTCTAATTGCAAATGGATTTTTAAGGTAGAACCTAAGTTCAACTGGTGGGAAGATGAGTGAACTATTTGAGAAGGTTAAGGAAGCCTATGGGATTGAGATACACGATGAGAGTGACATGACGAACGCGTGGAAGCTGGTGGAGATTCTGAAGGAAAAGGGCTGGGTGATCTACGTCATCACCGCAAAGGGCAGGGAGCAGGTGGATGCTTGGCACCCCACTTTTGGATCCCTATTCGCCCAGTTCGGGGAGAGTCCAGGATTTAAGAGTGTGCTCGAGGGGATCTGCAACGTTGCTCTCCTTATAAGGGGGCTTGAGGAAAATGGAACCGTTTGAAACGTTCGTTTCATAGAAGTCCTCAAATAGACTTGATCCGTAGGTGCAATTGGTGATGCCCATGGATGGCATAAAGGCTCTTGCAGTGGTCTTGGCAGCATTGTTGCTGGGAAGTGTAGTACCCCTCAGCTTGGCTGAAACTAACACCAGTGCAAACAACACCAATACAACGGGGACTTATACCGGGACGATGGACAACAGCACGAGGGAAATGGTAATAGCTGAAAACCTGGTTGAGAAACTCCAAAAGCTCAGCAAGTTCGCCGAGAAGAAGATAGGACCTATAAAGGACAGACTACCCACGAACTCGAGTATACTGAAGAACTACAATCTTGCCGAGGAGTTCAAGGATAAAGCGATTGAGGAATACGGTGCCGGTGACTACTACAACTCGATACTTGACAGTCTCACGGCAATGCACTATTACAAGGCGGCTCTCTCTGCCCTCAAAGGAGGCAAAGAGAAGGTCAATAATGCACGGGAACGAATCAGGATGGAGATTGAGCGCACAAGGGATTACTTTAGGTTCGTCGATAAGACCATCCGGCTGGCAGAGAATCAGGGAATAGACGTTAGCAACCTCACCCAGCTCTACAATGAGACAAAGAAAGCATATGAGGTGGTTCTTAATGACCTTAGGACCGGGGACTATGAAAAGGCAAAGGTTGACCTTAATACAGCTAGGGAGAAGAAAGTCCTCCTTGACAAGGAGCTGAGAAAGGTCCGCGAAGAGCTTGCATACGCCAACGCTGACAAGATAGTCAAGGAATTTCTCGTAAAGGGGGAAAAGGGAATTGAGATAGCAGAGAAGGCTATCCAGCTCGGAGAGGAGAAGGGCTATAACGTCACAGAGCTTCAGAGACGTCTTAATGCTTTTTCAGAGGTTTACAATCAGGTCAAAACCCTTGCCGATGAGAAGAAGTGGGAGGATGCCCTCAACGTTATGCAGGAGAACAGGGAAACCATAGTGCAGTTCCACAGGGCAATTGAGCTTATCCTCCAGAGGTCCCATGAAAAGGAACTAAACGAGAAGATTAGGGATGTTAAAGCATTCCTCAGGGAGATGCAGGACAGGATCCAGAGAGATGCAAAGGCTCTCAAAGATCTTGAGAAAAAAGGTGTTAACACGGGACGGGCTGAGATGCAGCTCAGAGTTGCAACACAGGAGTTCAAAACAGGGGTAGCGTTGCTAAGGGCGAAGAAACCAATGGAAGCTAGAACGCACTTCAGAATTGCCATAGAACTTCTCGACAAAGTGGAGAGTTTCATAAACGCCCATTCCTGACCTTTCCTTTTTTCATTGGGGGTGCTCAAATGAATATCAAAGCCATCGGCCTACTCGTGATAACGTTGGTTGCTCTAATCCCTTGGGTTAGTGGATATACCGTTTCTTCGCTTGTTCTAACGGTTTACAGTGACGGTTATGTGAAGGTCAACTACGAAGTAATGCCGGGGGACTATGAAAGTCAGATCCAGCTTCCTCTTCTCGGCCAGCACAGTGAGGACTTCGTTGTAGAGGACGGCAATGGGAACCCTCTGGACTTCAGGGTTGAAAACGGCTCCCTTCTTATCTACACCGGGGACGCAACTCTCGTCAACATATACTACTATACTCCGGACTTAACGTCAAAGGAGGGTATCGTTTGGACGCTTCACGTTCAAGCCAATACGTCTTTTACTGTTATTTTGCCGGAGAAATCTATAGTTGTTGATCTTAGCGACATTCCACTTGAGATAGCGGGAAACTCCATAACAATGCCTCCGGGCAATCAAAGTATCTCCTACACACTTGAGGAGAGGGCAACGTCTGGGGGAGAGCGGAGTGCACCCGTAAATGCATCGCCCATACTTCTTGTTGTTGGGGGAATGATCTTTGCCGCAGGAGCGGTGTACTTTGGGCTGAAGAAATTCGGGAGCTTAGGGAGCACTATGCCAAGCAAAGAGGAATTTGAAGAAAGAATTGGTAGACTAGAGCTTACGGAGGATGAGAAAAGGGCCCTTCTCTATATTTTCGACAAGGGAGGGAGGGCGAGCCAAGCCGAGGTCAGGGAAGCCCTCGGGATACCTAAAACCACCGCATGGAGAATGTTCAAGCGACTTGAAAGGAAGGGCCTGCTGAAGATTCTCAGGGGTAAGAAAGAAAACTGGGTGGAGCTTAGATTTTAGGGCGAAAAAGCCCTTTTCATTAAGATTTTTTGGGTTTTTCCCCTGGTAATCCCTTCTATTTTTACTTGAAACTCCGAGGAACCCTATGAAACGAAGAACTTCGCCGAGTCCCTAATATATGGGAAACCCGTACGAGAGCATAGGTGAAGAGACATGGAGCCTAAGATGAAAGCACTGATTGCTATCTTCATTGGAATCCTCATTCCGCTCAGCACGGCGGCATGGTCAATGGCTGTTACCTCCAATACTACAAGCACGACAACGACAAACAACACCGTAACAACGAACGCCTCCGTTAACATCTCACTCCAACTTCAGGCATATAACCTCTTGGTGATCGTTGATGGAGTTGCAAACTACACGTCTGCTCTCATCACAGCTCTTGAAGCCAGAAACGTCACGATGCCCCCTTCGGTCCTTGCCAATTACACGGAGGCCCAAGACCTGCGTTTCAAAGCATGGGACTACTACACTGCAGGATTTTACAATCACAGCATTGAAACTTCCCTCCTAGCTTTGAAAACATACAAAGGTGTAATTCAGTATCTAACTGCATACACATCCCTTGAACCCCCTAACAACACGTATGCTCCTCTCATCGCAGAGGCAAAGGCCAACTTGCACCGGGCAGCAAGCTACTTCCCCTACGCTGAGAAGGTGATAATGAAGGCCCAGGAGGAGGGCCTGAACGTCACTGGAGTCCAGAATCTGTACGACCAGACAAAGGAGGCTTACATGAAGGTGGCCGAAGACTTGGCCAATGGGAGTTACACTGCCCTTGAGAGTGATTTAAAGAGGGCGAAGGAGTTAATGGGGACACTTCAGGAGGCAATTCAGGAGCTTAATAGGGACATTACCAACGCTGAGGCCGAGAGAATAACCCACGCGTTCATGAAGAAGATTGAGGAGCAGATGATGCTCACGGAACACCTGATGATACAGCTAGGAAACTCAAGCAAAGAACTTGAAATGCTTAACCACAACCTTGCAATGCTTCAGCTCGTATACTCGCAGTTGGAGGAAATAATCAAAAATGGCGAGTACACTAAGGCTCTTCAAATGATGGAAGATGCCAATAAAAAACTAAAATCCGTTGTGGAGTCCAACAGGAAGGTAAGGAAAGAGATGGAAAAGGGCCGGAAAGGCCAACACAAAGGCCAAGAAAATGGTGAATCTCAAGTTCAGAACCAGAGTACTGGCACAATGAACTGGACCGAATCCTATAACCAGACCAGCCCAATGCCATCGGAGAACACAACCCCAACAATGCCTGGAAGCGAGGAGAACACGAGTCCAGGGGATCACAACACCACTCCATCACGGGGCGGTCATAAGGGGTGACCCTCACCCTACTTTTTTAAAGGAAATAGAGAAGGTTTAAATATCCAGGGGGTGCATGGATGGAGGTAAAAGTAGTTACAGTAGTTCTCCTGCTTCTCTTTATGGCAGGGATGGTAGGGGCTCAATACACTAACGAAGCCCTCACCCTCACGGTATACTCCGACGGTTACGTTAAGGTGGACCAGTACATAAAGCCAGATAACTACGTTGTGAGCGTTACCGTTCCTCTCCTAGCCAAAGACGTAACCGGACTCGCCGTCATCGATGATAGGGGAAATCCCCTGCCCTACGAGTTAAACGGCTCGAAGGTTGCAGTATACTTTGAGAACGCCACTAGGGTGCACCTAAGGTACTACACCCCCGATCTCACCTCCAAGGAAGGAGCCATTTGGACCCTTAAAATAAGCTGGGATGAGCCGATAAAAATCATCTTTCCAAAAAATGCTGTTATTGTTGACCTAAGTGATGTTCCGCTTGAGATTTCTGGAGATACCATCACGATGCCCCCCGGAAACCAGAGCATCTCGTACGTGATAAAGTATCCAAGTCCTTCCCCCACTGAAACAACAACGTCCACCACGGTTACTTCACCCCCATCGACAACGACCACACATAACAACGGCACGATGATCCATTCTCCTTCCTCCCCGAACCCAACGCCCAGCAGTGGCATCAACTGGACCCCTATCCTCATGGGAATTGTGGTGGTAGCGGGACTCGCTTTAGGCTTCACCTACCACAAGAGGGCCCGGGCCAGGGGGGAAGAAATCTCCAGCGGGGGGATGAAGCGCGAGGAGTTCGAGAAATACTTGGAGAAGTTCGACCTTAACGAGGAGGAAAAGGGAGCTTTGCTCTACATCTTCGAAAGGGGCGGAAAGGCCAAGCAGGCTGAGGTCAGGGATGCCCTGGGAATACCCAAGACCACTGCATGGAGAATGTTCCAGCGCCTTGAGAAGCAGGGTCTCGTTAGAATATACAAGAAGAGAAGGGAAAACTGGGTGGAGCTCAAATTCTGAGCCCTCACCTTATTCTAGCGCCCAGCTTTACCTCTTTATCGGGCATTAAAAGAGCGACGTTCTCGCCGTCATCTGCCGCGAGGAGCATTCCCTGGCTCTCAACGCCCCGGAGCTTCTTCGGCTCGAGGTTCGCTATGATGACGACGTAGTGGTCCAGCAGCTCCTCCGGCTTGTAGTACTTCTTGAGGCCCGCAACGAGCTGCCTGACCTCGTCTCCGAGGTCGACCTTGACAAGATAGAG
The DNA here is from genome assembly GCA_027074805.1 of Thermococcus sp. Lineage (GTDB taxonomy): Archaea > Methanobacteriota_B > Thermococci > Thermococcales > Thermococcaceae > Thermococcus. Next base: position 10,049 of record JALTCK010000159.1, read on the forward strand.
CCTGTCGGCGTTGGGGTGGTCGCTGACCTCGATTATCTTTCCGACCCTTAGGTCGAGCTTTGCAAAGTCGTCAAAGCTTACATACTCCATATTTTCACCCTCCTTTTTTGCCTTCTCCTTTTTTCCAGATGATTTAGCCTTTTCGGCCTTTTCCCCTTTCACCTCAGGGACTTCCCCATAGATGCTCTTGAGGAGCGCCAAGGCCTCTTCTTTCCTCTTCTCTCCAAAGCGCTCTAAGATGACCTTGAAGACGTCGTCCTTCCTGTAGTACTTGTCGAGGAGCAGCTTGGCGCTCTCTGGATTGCCCCTTCCGATGTAGTTCACGATGAAGTGGATTATATCCTCGTCGGTCACCTTCCTGAACATCGGGCTAGCCTTCCTGACGCGGTGGCCGGCAGGAAGCTCGCTGAACTCCCACCTCTTGAGCTCCTCGAGGTTGAGCATGTGCCATATCTTCTCGCTCGCATCCGGTAAGAACGGCTCGAGGAGGATTCCAAGGGCCTTGACTATCTGGAGTGAGACGTTGACCGTCGTTGCCGTCCTCTTGCGGTCCGTTTTAGCGGTCTTCCAGGGCTTCTGGTAATCGAAGTAACGGTTGCCGAAGATCGCTAACTCCATAACGCGCTTCAGCGCGTCCTTGAAGTGGTACTTGCTTATCAGCTCGCCCGTCTCCTCGAATGCCTTCTCAATTTCTTCGAAAGCCTCCCTGTCAAGGTCGTTCAGCTCACCCCTCTCCGGCACAATACCATCAAAGTACCTGTTCACGAAGGTGAGCGCGCGGTGCACGAAGTTCCCAAGGTTGTTGACGAGCTCCTCGTTTATCTTGCTCTTGAAGTCTGCGAAGTTGAAGTCGCTGTCGCGAGTCTCGGGCATTATGGCGGTGAGGTAGTAGCGTAGGTAGTCGGCGGGGAAGGCATCCAGGAACTCGTGGACCCATATTGCCCAGTTCCTGCTCGTTGAAAACTTCCTGCCCTCGAGGTTGAGGTACTCGTTTGCTGGAATGTCGTAGGGAAGAAGCCACTCGGCTTCAACTTCCCCGTCCTTGTATTTTCCATAGGCCATCAGGAAGGCCGGCCAGAATATCGCGTGGAAGGGCACGTTGTCCTTGCCGATGAAGTGGATGACCTTAGTTTGCCCGTCAAGGTTGAGCCAGAACTTCTTCCACTCGTTCTCCCTTCCTTCCCTCTTCAGGTGCTCGATGCTGATGCTGATGTATCCTATCGGTGCCTCGAACCAGACGTAGAGCACCTTCCCCTTGACGTCATTGTCGTCGAGGGGAACGGGGATTCCCCAGTCGAGGTCGCGCGTCATGGCCCTCTCTTCGAGCCCCTCATTTATCCAGCCGAGGACGGTGTTCCTGACGTTAGGCTTCCAGTGTTCCTGACTCTCGACCCACTCCTTGAGCCTCTCCTGGAAGTCTTCCATGCGGATGTAGTAGTGCGCTGAGTCCTTGAAGGTTATCGGGTTGCCGCAGATGTTGCAGCGCGGGTTGATGAGCTTCTCCGGCGTGAGCGGGTGGCCGCAGACCTCACACTGATCCCCACGCTGGTTTTCCGCTCCACAGTATGGGCAGGTTCCGATGACGTAGCGATCGGGAAGGAACATCCTGTCGTGCTCGCAGTAGGCCTGCTTGCTGACCTTCTTCACGAGGTGGCCATTTTCCAGAGCTTTCAGGAAGAACTCCTGGCTTATCCTGTAGTGGACAGGCAGTTCAGTCCTCCCGAAGTAGTCGAAGCTTATCTTGGCCCTCTCGAAGGTCGTCTTTATGTGCTCGTGGAACTCGTCGACGATCTCCCTCGGGCTTCTGCCTTCTTTCAGCGCGCGGAAGGTTATTGGCGTCCCGTGCTCGTCGGTTCCGCAGACGAAGAGAACCTCCTCGCCCTTGAGCCTCAGATAGCGCACGAAGATGTCCGCTGGTAGATAAGCTCCCGCAAGGTGCCCCGCGTGAATCGGCCCGTTAGCGTAAGGGAGTGCCGATGTGACCATGTACCTGACCATTTTAATCACCGTCCCGCAATCGCTCTGCCCCCTTATAAGAACTGCGGGTTTTAAACATTACGGTGGGTTATTAAGTGGGGGAGAAAATATGCAGGGTTTGATATATCAGAGGAGAAGCACATCGAGACCGAACTCTCTGGCGATTTCTCCCTGCCTTTCGTCGCATGTGATGAGTGTGGCGTTAAGTGCCATTGCTTGGGCTATGAAAAGGGCATCGTAAACCGTAATTCCTTTTTCAAGGGCGATCCTGAAGGCCTCACCGAGGTACTTCGCGTTATCTTCCACTTTGAGGGCGTCGCTTTCCACGAGTTCCATGACACCCTCAAAGAGCTCCTCCACCTTTTCTTTATCAATCGTCTTCATCCTTACCGCGTGCTTCCAGAGGACGTTGGCTGTCTCGATGAGGAGTAACCCAACGGTAACGGGCTCTTCCTCGGGCTGAAGGTAGGGAACCACTCTCTCCCAGCCCTCCTCCTTGAGGAGGAACTTTGAGAATGCCGAGGTGTCAATGACTCTCACGGTCATCCCTCACGAGCCGCTTTGAGGTGCCCTCCGGGACGCCGGGGAGGGACTCAACGAGGTTGAGGAGCCTCTCAAAGGCCTCCCTCTTTCTCTCCTCCTCTATGCGCTCGGCTATGAACTCCCTTATCTCGGCACTCCAGTTTACCTTTCCCCGATACTTCTCCATCTCCCTTTTGAGCTCCTCGGGAATCCGAACAGTCACAACGGCCGAACTCATGTAGTTCACCATGATGGTTTTTTGTATTACATAATTTAAGGTTTTCGTGTGACAAAATCCAAGTTAAAATGAGAAACCGGGAGAGTTTCTCACGACCATGCACTCCACAATGTTCCTTTCAGTGTCTTCGCTCTCGCTGTCTCAAGGGGGGTAGTTTCAGTTTCCTGTACTCAATACTAACCGAAACCCTCACCTCCCCAGCGAGAGCTCCTTCGCCCTAACAACTATGGCTGTCTCGGGTAGCTCTACTTCGCCGCGCGTTATTATCACCGCCCCCTCATAGGTCGTCAGAGTCATCTTCACTTTCTTGAAGCCGCCGGTTTCTCCAACTATCACGAGGGGCCTCTCCTTCTGTTCAAGGAACTTTTTGAAGACTTCCGGCTCCACGAAGACGAGAACCCCACCGGCTATAACGCGGTTGGCATCGACGGCCATTCCGCAGCCCATACCATCACCCTAAAGGTTTAAGACGTTGGGGCTGATTTGCTTTTCGGTGTGAAAAATGAAATCCCGCGTCGTCGAGCGCTTCAAGTTCGAGGCTGCCCACGCTGTTATTATAGACGGTAAACCTGAGGAGATACACGGCCACACGTTCCGGCTTGAGGTTACCGTCGAAGGCCCGCTGAGGAACGGCTACGTCATCGACTTCCTCCAGCTGAGGGCTATCGTTGAGGAGGTCATCAAAAAACTCGACCACAGGAACCTCAACGCCATCTTTGAGAACCCGACGACCGAGAACGTTGCCCTCTGGATTGCTAGCGAGGTTGAGAAAAAGCTCCCAGAGGGGGTCAAGCTCTACCGCCTTGTACTTTGGGAGGGGGACGAGAACGGGGTGGAGTTCGAGTTTTAGGCGAAACCCTTAAAAAGATTCTAATTAGAATCATTCTCATGAGAATCATTCCCCGGAGAATTGAACTTGACAATCTAAATGCGCCGGGCTGGAAAATGGTCTACGGCAGGAGGAAGACTGGAAAGACTTTCCTCGTCAAGAACTTCGTGAATTACGATAACTACTTCTTCGTAAACAGGAACGGGACGATCCTTGACGTAACTTCTGGAAAAGGCCTGTTCTACGATGAGTTTAGAAAAGACTTCATTGAGCGGCTTGGAAAGGGCACTATCGTTGTGGACGAGTTCCACAGACTGCCCCAAGAGTTCCTTGATTTGCTGCACGCTTACTCACCGAAAGGCGAGCTGATACTGATAACCTCAACCCTCTGGCTGGCAATGAGGCTTTTGGGGGAAAGGGAAAGCCCCCTCCTCGGTATCGTGACCCCTGTGAGAATTGGCCTCATAGACGAGAGGGAAATCCTCCTCGAGCTTTCGAAAGAAGTTGGAGGAAAGGAGCTGGTGGAAGCGGCAGTTTACCTCCGCGAACCGATATTAGTCCCCTTTTACAAACCGCCTCTGAGGGAGTTCTTGGCGAAATACCTCCACTCATCCGGCGCCCTCGTTGCGGAGATAGTTGGGGAGGCCTTCTCCGAGGAGGAGCTGAGGCTTTCGGAAGTTTACCTCGCCATGCTGCACTCCATAGCCGACGGAAAATCCAAGAGCACCGAGATAGGGAACTACCTCCTCTCCAGGGGACTGATTGAATCCCCGTCGAGCGTCCAGAAGTACCTGAAAGTGCTGACCGCTATGGGGCTGGTTAGAAAGAAGCCGATACACGGGAAGAAGAAGCGCTTCCGCTATTCCATAGCCTCCCCCCTGCTCGACCTCCACTTCTACCTTGAGGCGAAGTACGCTTACACCGAACTCGAAACTCCGGAGGAGTTCATCAGGAAGGCGGTGGATGAAAAGCTTCCGAGGCACGTTGAGGATTTCATCGAGGCTCTTTTGGCAAAGGTTTATGGCTTAAGGCCCGTCAGCGTTGAGAAACCCAAGCTTGAACTGGATATAGCCCTGGAGGGCTTCAAGAGGCTCGAAATCGTTGGGGAAGTCAAGTGGAAGAACCGCGTGAGGAGAGAAGAGATAAGGAAGATCGAGGAGAAGCTGTGGAAGTTCGACTGCAGGAGAGTTCTCATTGTGCCGAGCGTTGAAGTCCTTGAG
>JALTCK010000160.1 GCA_027074805.1 Thermococcus sp.
CGGGATTAAGAGTCCCGCGCTCTAACCATGCTGAGCTACCGGCCCTCAACCCGAAACCATAGACGGGGAGTTAATTTATAAATCTTTTGGTTGGAAGGAGGTTTTAGGAAAGAGAAAACTTTATAAATCCTCCCTGAGCGTTATAATTGGCAACGCGGGGGTTGCCAAGCCTGGTCAAAGGCGCGGGATTGAGGGTCCCGTCCCGTAGGGGTTCCGGGGTTCAAATCCCCGCCCCCGCACCACAACAGCAAACTTTTCTGGGGAAAGTTTGATCAAATAGTTCTTACTGCCGAGAATGGCGGGAGATTTTTGTGCACTCTTTTAATTGCAGTCGCGACTGTGGGTTTCAATGCCTTCTGCACCCCATCCAAGCAGTTTCAACTCCATTTTTTGGCGTCCTTAGGAGCTGTTTGAAGAGTGAAACTCTGTAAATCCAGGAATTTTTGATTAAAACCCCACACACAAACTGCCTATTTAAAGCACGCCACTTCAAGAACGGCATTTAAACATGTGGAACTTTTTTTACCAAACTTTGCAAGATAAAGTTTGATTCCCCCTTCACAAAGTTTCATAAAAAATTGTAATTCTTTGTTTGAGATGCAACCTTTTAATCTGGGTTCTCTCCCAACGGGCATTGGAGGTTGAAACGTTACTTGAATTTGGAGCCATTTTCCAAATTTTATAACCCATCCAGGATCTAGTTTTGAGTCAAACCTCTCCAAAAATTTAAAGTTTAATTCAAACCCCAAAACAATCTTGTTAAAAGGACATGAAAATCACCACTCTTTTAAGGCGAAGAGTATTGACCTATTTTTGTCCTACAAAAGGTGAAGGGTTCTCACTCCTCAAAGTGTCGTGGGCTAACAGCGGTTTTATAAATTAACCAGTCCCGGCCACCGTCATGGAGATAAGCCTCGATCATTGCTAATCCACCCTTCAAGAACTCCCGAACGAGAAGGGTACGCTTGACTCTCCCCCTTACTATATCGTCGTTTAGCTCCCGTGGAAGCTCTCCTTTGACGGGAACCAGGCCCTCATCAACGTATATTCCAGCGAGCTTTCCAGCTTTCAAAAGAAAGCCCTTAATGGGTATGGAGTATTCCCTTACAGCAAGCTCACCATCGTGATCCGACTTGCGAAGTCTTAACCTCATATCCCGCACCAATTAATATTGGAATTCAAACTTTATTAACCTTTCGGAGGAAGGTAAACAGAAAAGTGAGGGGATTTAGTAATCGAGTTCCCCCCTCTCTTTCATCTCAAGGTACATTCTCCAACTGAGAACAGGCTTTTTGGCGGCTAAAACATCATCCACCCGCCTAACAGCCGTGGTGTGAGGCGCACTCTTCACGACTTCAGCATTGCTGTACGCCTCCTCGCTTATCATCTTTAGGACCTTCACATAGCCGTCTAACTCTTCCTTGCTGACAGTTTCCGTCGGCTCAATCATGAGTGCCTCATGAACAATCAAGGGAAAGTAAACGGTTGGAGCGTGCATCCCAAAGTCGAGGAGTCTCTTCGCCACGTCCATAGCCGTAACGCCCGTTTCCTTCTTCATTGGCTCTGCTGAGAAAACAGTCTCATGTTTTCTGAGCTCTTTGCCAGGCAGGGAATAGCCTTTCGTTCCCTTAAGTTTCTGAGTTAGGTAGTTGGCGTTTAAAACCGCTATCTCACTCGCGTTCTTGAGCCCCTCCCTCCCCATAAGCTTAAGATAGACCAGCGCTCTCACCATAACCGCGAAGTTGCCGTAGAGCTCCTTTACCTTGCCGATGCTCTTTGGCACATCGTAGTCGAGGTAGTAGCGGTCGTTCTCCTTGTCATAGCTCACAAGAGGAACCGGTAGGTAATCCTTCAGGAAGTCCTTGACTCCAACAGGCCCGCTTCCGGGACCGCCACCCCCGTGTGGGGTTGAGAATGTCTTGTGGAGGTTGAGGTGAACGACATCGAAGCCCATATCCCCCGGCCTGACCTTTCCGAGGACGGCGTTGAGGTTCGCACCGTCATAGTAGAGAAGTCCTCCGGCCCTGTGGACGATCTTCGCTATCTCGAGGATTTCATCCTCAAAGATGCCAAGGGTGTTGGGGTTAGTGAGCATCAAGCCCGCGGTTCTCTCGCTTACTGCATTTTCTAGGGCCTCGAGATCGACGGTTCCATTCTCGTTGGAAGGTATCTCGATCACCTTAAAGCCTGCCATCGCAGAGGAAGCCGGATTCGTCCCGTGGGCTGAATCGGGAACGAGCATCTCAGTCCTCTGTGTTTCCCCGTGGTCAAGGTGGTAAGCACGGATTATCATCACGCCTGTGAATTCACCGTTGGCTCCGGCGGCTGGTTGGAGTGTGAAGCGGTCCATCCCGGTTATCTCCTTCAACCAGTCCTCAAGCTCCCACATTATCCGGAGTGCACCCTGAACGGTTCTCTCATCCTGATAGGGGTGGACGTAGGCAACGCCGGGATGTGAGGCAATCTCCTCGTTTATCTTGGGGTTGTACTTCATGGTGCACGAGCCGAGGGGATAGATACCGGAATCGACACCATAGTTCATCTCGCTCAGTCTCGTGTAGTGCTTGACCACCTCAGGCTCGCTCAGCTCCGGGAGGTTGAGCGGACTCTTCCTCTTCAGCTTCTCGGGGATTTCAACGTCGGTATCTTCGATCGGCTTAGGCATGGTGTAGCCGACCCTTCCGGGCCTGGAAAGCTCAAAAACGGTCGGTTCATTCCATTTAGCCTGGCGGAACATTCAGGCCACCTCCTTGAGGGCCTCGATTAGTTCATCAACCCACTCCTTTCTTGTCGTCTCTGTCGCCGCAAACAGCGCCACCTCTCCCAACTCAGGGAAGTGCTTTCCTATGTAGTAACCGCCGTGGACCCCTCTCTCAAGAAGTGCCTCGTGTACCTCACCGTACGGCTTTCCGAAGCGAACTGGAACGTCCTTGAAGTAGAGCCCTTTAAAGGGAATCTCAGCAACCTCGGAAAGGCGTTTTTTGAGATAGGCAGTGTTCTTGAGGATGACTTCACCGAGTTCCTTTAGGCCCCTTGGCCCGAGCGTTGCAAGGTGTATTGCAGCGGCAACCGCAACCAGAGCCTCGTTGGAGCATATGTTCGAAGTGGCCTTCGCACGCCTTATGTGCTGTTCCCTCGTCTGGAGGGTCATTACGAAGGCTCTCTTTCCATCTGCATCTCTAGTCATTCCAATGATTCTTCCCGGCATCTGGCGGATTATTTTCTTCTCGTTTTTGACTGCAAAGACTCCGGCCCTGGGTCCACCAAAGTTCATAGGGCTACCGAAATAGGAAGCCTCTCCCACCGCTATGTCTGCCCCGAGTTCACCCGGTGCCTCGAAGATTCCAAGCATCGTTGGATCTGCTCCAACGACAAAGTAAGCCCCTACCTCGTGGACGATTTCTCCAATTTCCCTCACGTTCTCCTCCACCAAGCCAAAGAAGTTTGTCATCTCGAGGTAAACGCCGGCGGAGTCCTTAACAGCCCCCTCCAACTTCCCGATGTCGATTCTTCCGTTCTCATCCCAGGGAATCTCGGTTATCTCGACTCCTGCTCCACGCGTGTAGGCTCTGATAACGGCCTTCTTTTCTGGACTCAAAGCTTTTGGAATAACAAAACGCTTTCTCTTGCCCTTGTGAAGCCTAACGGTCATTAAGGCGGCTTCGGCTATGGCAGTTCCCCAGTCGTACATCGAGGAGTTCACGACTGGGAGTCCGTAGAGCTCGGCCATCATGCTCTGGTACTCAAATAGGGCCTGAAGCATTCCTTGACTTATCTCCGGTTGATAGGGCGTGTAAGCGGTCAGGAATTCGCTCCTTTCGACGAGATATTTGACGTGGGCAGGAACATAGTGGAAGTAGGTTCCAGCCCCTAAAAAGCTGGGTACCTCGAGGACCGTTCTGTTCTTTGAGAGGAGCTCGTTGAGTTCGAGGAAGACTTCGTATTCGCTTTTGCCCTCTGGAAGGTTGAATTCTTTCACCATCCCCTCGGGAACATCAGAGAATAGATCCTCAATTGATGAAAATCCAATTTCCCTCAGCATTTCCTCGCTCTCGGCGAGGTTGGGAAGATAGTGTTCCCCCATGGCAACCACCTTCTTAACATTAAAGGGTTCATTGGAAGTACGGTGTCCTGATTATATGCTTTGTGCCCGGAAAAAGTAGGGAGCTAACTA
>JALTCK010000161.1 GCA_027074805.1 Thermococcus sp.
CGAAAAATAAGAAAAAGATAGTTTTCTAATGATAAATAGAAATATTTATAAGGGGAAATGGTTCTACTTGTAATGCAGGATTATATTGGAGGTGAACAATGTGAAATGGAAACAGTTGTTGAGTATTCTGTTGGCACTTATAGTTGGCTTGATTCCCGCGAATGTCATGGCAGTTGCGGCGTATACACACATAGATGATGGCAATGGTCAGATACACACATTTTCTTATGGACCCGTGAGCACCAGAGCAGCAATGATCGTATCAGTTGATGGAGAAGACCCCAACTTCGGTGCCCAAATCGGCAATGTCTTCGAGCTGTCTGTGAGTATCACCCCATCAATAGAGAAAAATAATTGTTACCCAGGATCGGCTTGTTTTGTGCCACGTAACCAGAAAATAGTACTGCAAAACACCTGGTACAGTCCTTCGGATGTGGAATTCGTGGTTCTGTGGGTCGGAGACAATAGTGGTGATGGGCTGGCAGTGGATATGGATAAGATCTACCCTCAGCTGGTAGAAACTAAGTATGTGGGGAGGGTATACACATCGACTACCTTTGAAATAACGTTCAGGAGAAATCTTTGAAAATGCTCGGGGGATGTGCCGATGAAGAAAGTCCATTTGCTTGCTTTTTTTCTGATTTTTCTCCTAACGGGCATATATTACTCCCGTTCAATTTCAGTGAACACTAAACCCATTCCTGACCCCAGCGGGGATATTGTTGTCTATGGGAGATGTGAAGATACAACAGAAGCAACCCAAAAATTAAACCTTTGGGCCGGATATTCTAATAACTCTGCTCTAGTCAATCCTTTTGATTATTGGTATCAAAAACTTGTCGCAAATGTAAGTGCTCAAATTGTTAATGTAACCCCTGAGATGTATCTGTCCCTCGTTAAGACCAATTCAGAAGAATATCAAAATATAAAGTTGAAAATGAAGTCCTATGTGAAAACACTTAGGAGTCTTGAGTTTAAAGTCTCTGATCCGAACTCCTATGCCCTCCTTGCATGGCTTGAGTTCCTGGTGGGAGACGGCACGCTTGAGTTACCTGCCGGTAATGAAAACATCACTAACGTTACCTTGGAACAATACATCTGGGCTAAGATCGCCCCCAAGTACTACAATAACTATGTATTCCCATATCTTGACTCCAAGATAGCTGAACTTGAAAACTCCGGTTCCAATGGTATGGGGCTTGGTGTAAAAGTGAAAGTTTACCTAAATCAAAGTGTTCCTCGATTGAATTCCAATTTAAGCCGTCTTGAGGAAAAGGTCTGGTGGGCTAAGAAAGGGCGAATCGCACTCCAGTATTCAATTTCAGAATATGAAAGAGGCTATTACGCACTGGCCCTGCTGGACTATTCGTATGCTCTCTCTTACTACAGGGTTTCTCGAAGCCTCCCCAATGAGAAATATGCGGTAAATTCCAGTGCTGTTGGCGACATAATCTCGGAGACTTTCAAGAAACTGCATCAAGAAGGCGTCTTTTGGCTTGATCCAATCTTTGTTATGCGGTTGCTTCCAGAGCTCAAACAGTTTCAATCGCTTTGCACTGGAATCGATGCAGATTCACAGAAATATGAAAGGTACAAACTTTACTTGATGGCACTGGAACTGAAAACAGAGACTCTGGGATTTTTGATATGGTACGATGTCCTTAATGGAATAGCTGCCCAGTCTTAGCTCTTTGGAATTGTTTCATTTTTGTGCCCTGAGCCGTTTATATTTTAAAGTTTTAACATAAACCTATTTCTGGTGTTCCTTATGATCCTCGATACCGACTACATCACGGAGGAGGGAAAGCCCGTAATCAGGGTCTTCAAGAAGGAGAACGGTGAGTTTAAGATAGACTACGACCGAAACTTTAAGCCCTACTTCTATGTGCTACTCGAGGATGATTCGGCTATTGAGGAGGTCAAGAAAATAACCGCCGAGAGACATGGCTCGACGGTACGGGTGGTTAAGGCCGAGAAGGTGAAGAAGAAGTTCCTCGCAAGGCCCGTGGAGGTTTGGAAGCTTTACTTTAACCATCCACAGGACGTGCCCGCGATAAGAGGAAAAATCCGGGAGCACCCGGCGGTTGTAGATATCTACGAGTACGACATACCCTTCGCCAAGCGCTACCTCATCGACAAGGGACTCATCCCAATGGAGGGCGATGAGAAACTTAAAATGCTCGCCTTCGACATCGAGACGCTCTACCACGAAGGTGAGGAGTTCGCTGAAGGACCGATTCTGATGATAAGCTACGCCGACGAGGAAGGAGCGAGGGTGATAACCTGGAAGAAGATTGACCTGCCCTACGTTGAGACTGTTTCCACGGAGAAGGAGATGATAAAGCGCTTTCTCAGGGTTGTTAAGGAGAAGGACCCCGATGTTCTCATAACATACAATGGCGACAACTTTGACTTCGCCTACATCAAAAAGCGCTCCGAAAAGCTCGGCATCAGCTTCATTCTCGGCAGGGACGGTAGTGAGCCAAAGACCCAGAGGATGGGGGATAGATTCGCGGTAGAAGTCAAGGGGAGGATTCACTTCGACCTCTATCCAGTAATAAGGAGGACCATTAACCTGCCGACCTACACTTTGGAGGCTGTCTATGAGGCGATCTTTGGAAAGCCGAAGGAGAAGGTCTACGCGGAAGAGATCGCCCGGGCCTGGGAGACCGGCGAAGGGCTTGAACGGGTCGCCAGATACTCAATGGAAGACGCCAAGGTAACCTATGAGCTGGGAAGGGAGTTCTTCCCGATGGAGGCCCAGCTTTCCAGGCTGGTTGGACAGAGCTTCTGGGACGTTTCGCGCTCCAGCACGGGCAACCTCGTCGAGTGGTTTTTGTTGAGAAAGGCCTACGGAAGAAATGAGCTGGCTCCAAACAAGCCCAGGGAGAGTGAGCTTAAGAGAAGGATGGAGGGCTATGCTGGAGCCTACGTGAAAGAGCCGGAGAAGGGGCTTTGGGAGAACATAGCCTACCTCGACTTCCGCTCTCTGTATCCTTCGATAATCATCACTCACAACGTCTCGCCGGACACCCTAAACAGGGAGGGCTGTAGGGAGTACGACGAGGCGCCGCAGGTCGGCCATCGGTTCTGCAGGGACTCCCCCGGCTTCATCCCCAGCCTCCTCGGCTATCTGCTCGATGAGAGGCAGAAGGTGAAGAAGCTCATGAAGGCCACCCTGGATCCGATTGAGCGGAAGCTTCTCGATTACAGACAGCGCGCCATCAAGATACTTGCCAACAGTTTCTATGGCTACTACGGCTACGCAAGGGCCCGCTGGTACTGCAAGGAGTGCGCCGAGAGCATAACCGCATGGGGCAGGGAGTACATCCAGATGACGATACGTGAGATAGAGGAGAAGTTCGGCTTTAAAGTGCTCTATGCTGACACGGACGGCTTTTTCGCGACAATACCGGGTGTAGACGCCGAAACGGTAAAAACGAAGGCCGAAGAGTTCCTCAAGTACATCAACTCGAAGCTTCCGGGTGCACTGGAGCTTGAGTATGAGGGCTTTTACCGGCGCGGTTTCTTCGTCACGAAGAAGAAATACGCCCTCGTGGATGAGGAGGGCAAGATAACAACGCGCGGGCTGGAAATTGTGAGGAGAGATTGGAGCGAGATAGCGAAGGAAACTCAAGCAAGGGTTCTTGAGGCCCTCCTCAGGCACGGTGACGTTGAAGAGGCCGTTAGGGTAGTCAAAGAGGTGACTGAAAAGCTAAGCAAGTACGAGGTTCCGCCCGAGAAGCTCGTCATCCACGAACAGATAACTAGGGAGCTGAAAGACTACAAGGCCACCGGTCCGCACGTGGCGATAGCAAAACGCTTAGCCGCGAAGGGGATTAAAATCCGCCCCGGCACGGTTATCAGCTACATCGTTCTGAAGGGTTCGGGCAGGATAGGGGACAGGGCAATACCATTCGATGAGTTCGACCCGACCAAGCACAAGTACGACGCTGACTACTACATTGAGAACCAGGTCCTGCCGGCCGTTGAAAGGATTCTCAGGGCTTTCGGCTACCGCAAGGAGGACTTGAAGTATCAGAAAACGAAGCAGGTTGGGCTGGGGGCTTGGCTCGGAGTGGGGAAGAAGTAGTGCATTTTATCCTTTTTGCTTTTCCAAAACTTCCCTGAAGTCCTCCAAATCCCAGGCGAGCCAGCCTTCTTCTCTCAGGGTCTCTTTGCCATGGATTTCCTTCGCGACCAGCCCGTAGTGTTTCCCCCACTCTCCCAGGCCCACCAACCCGGCCTTCCGTTTTAAATCCTTTAAAATTCCTCTCGCTTCTCTCTGGTCCAGATTCTTCCACTTGACCTCAACAAAGAGCGCTTTTTTCCCCCGTTCATCAAAGGCAACTAAGTCAATCTCCTCGTTCTTGTGCCACCACTTCCCGATCCGGGTGAACCTTAATGGAAGCATTCCAGCACGGTTCAATCTGATTAGGAACTCCTTTGCCACCTTCTCGAAAGTTGTGCCGAGGTAGGTGTTGAAGTTCTTTCTGAAGTCTTCGATTGCCGGTTCAGGGTTCAGCCCCTCGATGTCCTCGTAGTGTGGACTGACGAAGCGATAGTAGAAGCGGAAGTATTCGTCCTCTATGGTGTAGATGCCCCTCTTGGCGGTCTTTTTTGTGATTGGGACTTCTCTCCTGACAATTTCCAGGTTTGAAAGAATCCTTAAGTAAGCGGGCAAGTCCTTGGCCTCCATCATGGCGTACTGGGCTATCTCGCTCAGCCTGTTCTTCCCCAGCGCTATCGCCTCGATTATCTGGGCGTAGGTTGTGGGATTCCTGAGCTCCTCGCCCAGCAGGAGCCTAGCCTCGTTGAAGAGGAATGAAGTCGGCTCGAAGAAGTTTCTGATTATCTCTTCGTCGCTTCCGGTTTCGAACATCTCCATATACCTCGGAACCCCCCAAGTGACGCCGTAGAGCCTCACGAGACGCTCAAAGTCATCCCCAAACCATTTGACCATATCAAAGAACCCAAAGGGCCGGACTTTAATTATCGTGTCTGCCCTCCCGTAGAGCGGGCTTTTGTAGGAAAGCACCTCCCTTTCCATCATCCCCACGCTGGAGCCGCAGAGTACCAGGGTAATCTCAGAATCCTGCAGGATTTCATCAACTATCTCCTGAAAAACGGAAACTACCGGCTTGTATGACTCTATCAGGTAGGGGAACTCATCTATGACAACCGCGAGCTTTCCCTGGCTTTTTAGGAATTCAAAGGCGTCCTCGAAGCCCTCAAACCTCAACGGGAGTCCAAAGGCCTCCCCAATGGTCCTTGAGAACCTTTCAACGTCCTTTTCATATCCCCTCTGGGAGCAGAGGAAGTAGATTCCCCTATTTCCCTCAAGGAACTTCCTCAGCAGGGCAGTTTTGCCAATGCGCCTCCTTCCGTAAACGATTATCAGCCTCTCTCCTCTTTTGTATGCATTCTCAAGGATCTTAAGTTCATCCTCCCTGTCCACAAATTTACGGATCATGATTATAATAAGTGTGATTCGAATATTTAAGCCTTGCCCTCGACCAGCTCCAACACCTCAAGGATCTCCTCAACACATGGAACCTCAAAGCCCCTCTTGTGGATTCGCTTCACTCCCTCTGCTTCCGGGTTTATCCAGACCGCCCACATCCCGGCCCTCAGTGCCCCTTCAAAGTCTTCCGCGTAGGTATCACCGATGTGTATGGCTTCCTCCGGCTTCACCCCGAATACCTTCAGCGGCTTCTCGAACATCTCCGGCATCGGCTTGTAGGCGAGAACCTCGTCCGCGAAGAAGGTCTTGTCGATGTGATTCATCAGGCCAAACCTTTCGAGCAGGAGCCTCGTGTAAGAACCCGGCCAGAACATCACGTTGCCCGTGACGGTTGCCTTCAAGCCCCTCCGCTTAACGCCCTCGAGGGCCTCCTTTGCTCCCGGCAGGACTATCTCGTCCCCGACCCTCAGAACTGCCCTCGCCACCGCCCTCTTGACGAGCTCAACGTCGATTCCAAGGAGTTCGGCCAGCATCTCCTGGCTCTCCTCCAGGGCCCTGGACGGGTCGCCGGCCGTTTTGGCGCGTAGGTCCTTTATCCTCTCCCTCGTGAGCATCATGCCATCGACGACGTCCACTATGCACGCTCCCATGAGTTTAGACAGCTCAACCGCCATCGCGTCGAGCATGACGTTTATGTCGAGGAGTGTGTTCCAGACGTCGAATGAAACCAGCTTCACCTTCACCACCGGATTGGGTTGGGAGCGGGGGAATAAAAACTCACCGCCTCCTCTCCCCTTCCCTTCCTGCCAGGTAGAAGAGCCCCTCCATCAGTCCGGCTTCCCTGAGGACGGCCTTCAGGTTCCTGAAGCGGGAGCGCATGACGAAGAGCTCGTAGAAGCCCTCAAGGTTCCCCCAGTGCCCGTAGGCCGATAGGGCGAGGTACATGACCTCCTTCGGCTTGAGTTTCCGCCCGAGGCTCTCGTTGAGGGCCCTCAGGCCGGGCTTTATCCTCTC
Source organism: Thermococcus sp. (assembly GCA_027074805.1). Lineage (GTDB taxonomy): Archaea > Methanobacteriota_B > Thermococci > Thermococcales > Thermococcaceae > Thermococcus. The sequence goes on from JALTCK010000161.1 coordinate 6,479, forward strand.
GAGCAACCCTTCCCTCGCTATGAGGTGGAGCATCAGGTCTTCGACGGTTGGCTTCTTCCACTCTATGGTCTCGTCCTCGAAGGGGAGGCCGATTATGAGCGGCACGACCTCCGTCCCACCGACTCGGTAGCCGAATTTGGTTTTCTCGTGCCTGAAGCTCGAGAGCTTTCCGGCTATCGAGGCGAGGGCGCTCTCCCTGTCCTCGTCGATATCGATGGCGACTCCGAGTTTCCCAACCCGAAAGTTGAAGGTATCCATCGCCCTGAGGATGTTGCCGAGGTTCCTTATAACGCCAGAGTTGCCCTCGCTCGGAAGCACGGCGATGTAGTAGTCGTCCTCCTCCCGCTTGAGCAGGTCGAAGTTGTCCCTCTCAAAGACGCGCTCGATGAACCTCAGGCTGTAGGGGGCTTCCCGGCTCTCCTTGAACTCGAAGAGCTTTTTAAACACGGCTTTGAAGAACTTGGCGTCGGTCTTGCCTTCAACGAAGAGGACGCTCGTCTTAGCTTCTTCACCCGAGAAGCCGCCGCGGATGTCGAAGTCGAGGTACTTCCTCAGCTCATAGACCTCCTTGAGCGTGAGGGCCTTCCCCGTGTCGGAGTATATCAGGACGTTCTCCTCTCCCCTCCGGAACTTCCAGGCGATTAAGTCGATTAGCTCAAGGCTCGCGGTTACAACCGTCTCGTCGCCCCTGAGGGAATCCACGAAGTCGATGAGTTCATCCCGGTTCCTCCGGTACTCGGGGAATAGAATGACGTTTTCATCGGCGAATCTCTCAAACCTGTCTCCGGTTACGAGCCTCATTCACTTCACCATGTCAACAGCTATCGCGCCTATTACGGCGAAGGTGCTCACCAAAACGGTTGCATTGATGTACTGGGCTGTATCGAAGTGCGCTATCCAGTTTATCCCGTAGAGGTATATCAGTCCGGCTGAGATGAAGTACGCTATCCCCGTCACCGTCAGGAGCCTCTTGGGAACGTGAAACAGCTCCTCCCTCTTGAGGTTCCCTATCCGGGATTTGGCAATGAACAGGTAAGCGACTCCGAGGGTCATTAAGAACACCAGAAGGGAGCGTTCCAATGAGATATCCTTTGCTATCTCCCACAGCTCTGAAGTGAAGAGAAACGGAAGGGCAAAGGTGACCGCGCCGATGATTTCTTGGGCGATGTCGTCCCACCCAAGCTGGTCTGGCATGCTCTTTCTGTCCTCCCCTTCCCGGAGTCGTGTGAGTTCATCCTTTATCTCCTCGAGGTTTTCCTTGAGCTGTAAAACATCAACCACCTCTTGCTCAGGTTCGGGGTTCATCATCCCTTCAGCATTGGATTCACTCATCATTGCAATAGAAGTAGCGATCTGAGAGTTATAAAGTTTGGCAGAAAGTGATTTTACTGAAGATGATTTGAGCTGGTTTCGGTGAATAGAGAACCGTTAAAAATCTTTTGGCCCAAGCTTTATATAGTCGATGGATATCTTAGCGTTCATGTCACTGCAGAATTATCGAGGCTTCAGCAGAGACGCGTGGTTGCTCGTTGTCTACTCCTTTATTTCCTGGCTCGGGGGCAACGTAGCGTGGTTCATATTCCCCTTCTACCTCAAGTCTCTTGGCTACAACTATGGTGGTATAGGTGTTATTTTCTCCATTTCAACTCTCTCTCAGGCTTCAGTGTTTCTCTTCTCTGGCCCCTTTGGAGCGAGGCTTGGCTACAAGAGAACCGTCATTCTTGGGATTTCCCTTATCTTTCTTGGGAGGCTTCTCCAGGTCCTCTATCCGACGATGACGTTGCTTGTGGCCGGCGGTGTTCTGATTGGTGTGGGAATGGCCTTTGAAAATCCCTCGTATATGGCACTTCTCAGCGGTGAGGTGACTGACGAGAAAAGGCACTATCTTTTCAGCCTGTCCTCCGCTCTGGGGACGATAGGCTCAGCAGTTGGTCTCATCCTCGCCGGTTTTCTCCAGAGGTATTTAACCTACCGCGAGGTTTTCTCCCTCGTGCTCTTCATAATTCCAGTAAGGTTCATCCTTGTACTCTTCGTGAGGTCAGTTCTTGCAAGTTCTGAGAAGTCATTGAAGTTGAACCGAAAACTGCTCCTCAAGATAGGCAGGTTTGCCCTTCCCAGTGCACTTATCGGCCTCGGTGCAGGGGTCGCCATACCGTATGTGGGGCTCTGGTTTAATCAGCGCTTCGGGGCGAGTCTTGAAAATATCGGCTGGCTCTTCGCACTCCAGCAGTTCATAATGGGGCTGGGGACTTTTCTCCTTCCCCTCATAGCCGATAGACTGGGCAGTGTTAAGACAATCGTCTTGTTCAACGGGAGCGCGAGCCTGCTAATAGCGGCCATGCCCTTCTCACCTGCCTTCTACATCGCGGCGCTGATCTACACGGTGAGGACTATCCTGATGAACATCGTCAACCCGATATGGAACTCCTTCATGATGGGGTTTTTCGAAAAGGAGGAGCGCTCGACTGCAATGGCCCTCAACAACCTCTCATGGACTGCAACCTTTGGGGTTGGCCAGTACGTTGGTGGCAGGCTCTTCGACGTCTCCCTAACTTGGCCGTTCATTATAACCGCCGTTCTATACGCCATTTCAATGCTGTCATTCTGGATCTTCTTTGCCGGTCGGGAGACAAAAGGTTATAAGACCTCCAGGACCTAAGCTTTCGGGAGAAGAAAGGGGTGGTTCTTATGGTTGTCAAGGAATGTCCTGAATGTCACGGAACGGGAAAGGTAAAGGTCGGCGAGAAGGAGTGCCCCGTTTGCGAGGGCTGGGGCTACGTTCCGGCTGATTTCAAGATAGGAGACAAGCTGAAGGGTTATCGGAACCTCGACTACATCGGGGTAGAGGATGAGGTGGATGAGATACCCTGTCCCGAGTGTCATGGTAAGGGAGTCGTCCCGGTTTACGATACCTGCCCGACTTGTGGAGGCACTGGTCGTGTGCTGGCCTGTGACATCTGTGGAAAGGTAAAGGGTCCCTGGGAGCCAGGAATGGAAACGACATGGGTCTGTCCGGACTGCCTTAAAAAATACAAGGTCGTTTACGTCCTTGACAAGACATGCGATTATGAGGACGTTGAGGTTGGAAGCGTTTACAGGGGCAATATTGAACGGGTAGAGCGCTTCGGAGTCTTTGTCAAGCTCAATCCTCATGTTACAGGGCTGGTAAAGAAAAAGAACCTCCTTGGCGGGAGAGAGCACAAACCGGGAGGGGAGATACTCGTTCAGGTTCTTGACGTCCGTCCGGACAAGGGCGAGATAGACCTCATAGAGTCGGCCCTCAAGCGCTATAAGGAAGTAGTTGTGAGAAAGGAACTCCCCATCACGCTAATCGGTGATCTGAGCAAGGACATGGCGGGCCAGACCGTCAGGCTCCGAGGAAAGGTGACTCAGATACAGGTTACAGGCGGTCCCACCGTATTCACGATAACCGACGGGACCGGCATAACCTGGGCGGCGGCCTTTGAGGCCCCGGGCGTCAGAGCATATCCAAACATAAACGTTGGTGACATCGTGGAGATAATAGGTAAAATAGCATTCCATTCGGGTGAAATACAGATAGAGACCAGCGATATGGCGAGGCTCTGGGGACCTGAGGCGGCTGAGGTCAAGAGAAGGATAGAGGAGGAGCTCGACAGGAGGGCACAGCCGCAGGATGTTGGCTTTCTTGTTGAGAGCGAGGTCCTCGAGAAGCTCAAGCCTAAGATAATGAAGGCTGCCTTTATGATAAGGCGCGCGATATACGAGGGCAGGCCGATACTCCTGAGGCATCATTCCGATGCCGACGGCTACACCTCCGGCTTAGCTTTGGAATACGCGATAATCCCACTTATTGAGCAAATTTCACCGGATTCTGGGGCCAGATGGAAGCTCTTCAAGCGCAGGCCGAGCAGGGCACCGTTCTACGAGATTGAGGACGTGCTGAAGGACATAATATTCATGGTCGAGGACCATGAGAAGTTCGGCGACCCCCTGCCCCTTCTCGTCATAGTTGACAACGGCGGAACGAGCGAGGACATTCCAGCCTACAAGCGCATAAGGGCCTACGGCGTCCCGATCGTCGTCATAGACCACCACGATCCAAGGGAGTGGGTGAGCGAGGATAAAGCCAGGGTCGACGACTACGTCGATGTGCATGTCAACCCGCACCACATAAAGCGCGGCTACTATGAACTCACCGCCGGAATGCTGGCAACTGAAGTGGCCCGCTTCATCAACCCCGAGGTGGAGGACAGGATAAAGCACCTGCCCGCTATAGCCGGAACCGGTGACAGGAGCAAGGCCCCGGAGTTCTATCAGTACCTTGAGATAGCGAAGAAGGCCAAAGGCCTAACCGAGGAGGATCTCAAGAAGATAGCGGAGGTAATCGATCACGAGGCCTTCTACTGGAAGTTCATGGACGGGCACGGAATCATAGATGAGATACTCCTCCTGACGGGCAACCTCCAGAGGCACCGCGAGCTTATCAACGCCATCTACCCTGAGGTCAAGGAGAAGCAGGAGAAGGCTTTGAGGGCCTCTCTGCCGCACGTCAAGAGCGTCGTCCTGCCGAACGGCATAAGGTTCAACACGATAGATATCGAGCTCTTCGCACCGAAGTTCAGCTATCCCTCCCCGGGCAAGCTTAGCGGACTCATCCACGACCACTTCAAGGAGAAGTACGGCGAGGACTCACCGATATTAACGCTCGCCTACGGCCCCGACTTCGCCGTTGTCAGGGCCGCCGACGGAATGGCAGCTTACGGCTTCGATCTGAATGAGATAATTCCAAGGCTCCAGGAGGCCCTCCCGAGTGCCGGAATAGAGGGCGGCGGTCACAGCTACGCGGGTTCGATAAAGTTCTTTGAGGGCATGAGGAAGGAAGTGCTTGAGGAGTTCGCCAAACAGGTTCTCAAGCTCGAGAAAAGCGGCTAAGCATTCCCTTTTTGGAGCCAAGGTTTTTAACCTTCTCTTCCAAAGTCCCTATGACAGATAGAGGGGGAATGTGAATGAGAGTTGTTCTTGAGGTGACGTTTAAAATGGGTGGCGTTTCTTACCGTGGCCACCGCTGGGAGGGTGATGCCATTGTTTTTGAGTTTGAACGACTGGGAGATGCCTTCATACAGGTTCTGAGCGATAGGAAAGTGGAGATTGAAGTTGAGAAGAGGCCCTCTAAGGTTTTTGTTGAGCTGAAGACAAAAGGGGGAGGGAAGGTTTTCGAGGCCTTCGAGAGGGATGAAGGTTACCTCGCAGTCGAGCCTTAGGTTTTTATACATTAATTCCAACTTCAGACGGTGGTGCCAATGTTCATGGCCGAGTTCAAGCTTAGGTATGGTGATATGAAGTGGTATGTTAGGAGGATAGTTGAGGCGTCGAGTATTGAGGAGGCTGAGGAGAAATCGAGGCGCTATGCGGAGCTCATGAACAGGGGAGAAGTCAGGTGGGAATTGAGCTACGTAATCGAGGCGGAGAGGCCTCTCCTACTAGGGGATGAGGAGCTAAGGAAGCTCGGTGCTTAGTTCCATCGCTACGCTTCTTCCCATGATTTCCCTTATCTCGTCGACGTTTTTTGTGTGGCCGAGGGCCCACATGAGCTTTGTGAGCGTCGCTTCCTTCGTCATGTCTCCGGCAGGAATCACGCCAGCTTCGAGAGCCTTTCTTCCAACCTCGTAGCGGGTGAGGTCAACACCCCCATAGATCGCCTGGGTCGTCATAACCACGGGTTTTCTGGCGGCTACCTTGGAAACAGCTCTGAGAAGATCCCTTCCACGGTACGGTATTCCTCCGGCTCCGTATCCTTCCAGCACTATCCCATTTACGGTTTTTTCAAGCGCGAGGAAGACATCGGGTGAAAGACCGGGGGTGAGCCTGACGTAGACTACCTCAGGATCTAAAGTCGGATCGAATAATAGTTCACTTGAGGAGGGATGGATCCTGTGCCTGAAGACTATTTTGTCCCCTTTGAGGTATGCGATGTCAGGGTAGTTGATACTCTGGAATGCATTGAGGCCTAGTGAATGAACCTTTGAGACCCTTGTTCCCAGCATGATTTTGTTCCTGAAGGCCACGTATATCCCTGGCGTTCCTTCCATCGCGAATTTTATCGCCGTTTTTAGGTTTCCGGGGGCGTCACTGTCTGGTTCAGTTATGGGGAGCATGGAGCCGGTCAGGACTATAGGAATATTTGGGTTCTGTAATATGAAGCTCAACGCGGATGATGTGTAGGCGAGGGTGTCAGTTCCGTGGGTGATGACGATCCCATCGTAGTCTGGGAGGGATTCGTAAACGGCATTTCCTATTTTGATCCAGTCCTCTGGCTGTATCAGTGTACTGTCAACGTTTAAAAGATCCCAGCAGTCTATGATAAGACCGTTGCGTCGTTTTATTCCAGCCTTCTCAAGAATCTCCTCTATCCTGAGTTGGGCCTTGTACCCCCTCTCCGTCTTTGCGCTGGCTATTGTGCCTCCCGTCCCAATGACCAGAAGTTTCAAAGCTCTCACCGTCCTTATTACTCCCTTAGGTTTTTAGACTTTTTGACAAAAAAAGCTTGGATTCTCGGCAATAAATTGGAGAAATGTCAGGATTGAACTTTAACAAAGCTCATCATGACAAGGGCAATTGCATTCATGATGGCCGAGAATAGGAAGCTGTAAGTCAGCGAGTAGCTCTGCCAGAGCCAGCCTGCTATTACCGATGCGGGGAAGACGAAGACGCCGAAGACGGTGTGGTATGCCCCGATTATAGTCCCCCTTTCGTATTCCCTTGCCAGATCTGCCATGTATGCTCTTGGGATCGTGTCCTCTATTGCTATGTAAAGGCCGTAAAGGACGAAGCCAATGATTAGCATGTAAAAATCAGTCGCGTATGCAAAAGTTAGGGCTGCCAGGGAGGCTATTCCAAAACCGACCGTTATCACTCTTTTCTTTCCAAAACTGTCGGAGTACGTCCCTATGGGGTAGGCGGAGAGCGCGTAGATTAAGTTGAAGAGTGCGTAGAAGGCTATGCTCTGCACCACAGAGTAACCGAGTTCCTGTGCCTTCCACATCGTGAAGGCATAGCTGTACCTTCCCAGTGCCCCGATAGCAACGACCGCTAAAAATACCTGGAGGTTTCTGTCTTTAAGGCTGGAGATGCCCTTTATCTTCTTTTTGACCTCTCCACCTTTATCCTTAACAAAGAGGACTATCACGAAGAGTGATAATATCCCTGGAATTACGGATAGCAGAAAGACGTAGCGGTACATCGTCTCCCTAGGGAAACCCTTAAGGAGTTCGATGAGAGCTATTGCAACGAGGGGGCCGGTGACAGCTCCAAGAGTATCCATCATCCTATGAAAGCCGAAGGACTTTCCAGTCTTTCCTCTTTCGCTTGACTCTGCTATAAGCGCGTCCCTCGGGGCGGTTCTTATCCCCTTGCCTATCCTGTCCAGGGCGCGCAGAAGTAAAAAATCCCACCAGTATCTTGTAAAGGCGAGGGCACCCTTGGCGAGGGTTGAGAGTGTGTAGCCAGCTAGAACGAAGGCCTTTCTCCTTCTAAAGCGGTCGCTGACGTAGCCGAAAGCGACCTTGAAGAGGGAGCTCATGCTCTCTATCGCGCCAATTACCGAGCCACTCAGGAGTTTTCCAGCATTGAGTACCTCCATGAGGTAGCTCGGTATCACAGGCATTATCATCTCGCTGCTCATATCGTTGAGGAAACTAACTATGCCAAGGAGAAATACATTCCAGCTGATTCCGAAGATTTTTCTCTCGGGTTTAATGTTCTCATCCATTCCCATCAGTCATTCCCCCAAAAGTTCATTGCACAGCTCTCTCAGTTTTTTCTTCCCCTCCCTGAGGGTCTCGGCGCCTTTACCCGTTATCCTGTAAACCCTAACTCGCCTGCCGCTCCTGACCTCCCAGTGGCTCTCCAGAAGGTCTTTGCCTTCGAGGGCGTGGAGGAGGGGGTAAACAGTTCCTGGGCTCAGGTTGTAGCCGTGTCTCCCTAGCTCCTCCATCAGGAAGGAGCCCGTAACAGGCCCCTCTTTGGCGTGGTGCAGGATATGGAGAGTTAGGAAGTCCCGGTACCTCATATCGAACACCGATATCGAAAAACGATAGCAACTTTTAAAAAATTTTGGCTTACTCGAGGACGTGCTTTTCAAGGACGTAGCAGTGGAAGGTCCCCTCAAAGACCTCCTCTTTTCTCTCGTTGAAAACTTCCGCTTTAACGAGCTTCTTTCTCCGGGAGGACGTTCCGCCCCCCACACCCCCATTGTCTTCGATGACTTTGGCCCGGGC
>JALTCK010000162.1 GCA_027074805.1 Thermococcus sp.
CCACAATCCGCCGACCGACAACGGGATAAAGGTCTTCAACGGCGACGGAACCGAGTTCTACGTCGAGCAGGAAAAGGAACTCGAAGAGCTTTACTTTTCCGGAAACTTTAAAAAGGCCAGATGGAACGAAATAAAACTAGTAAAACCCCTCGAAGTTATCGATGACTACATCAACGCGGTTCTCGAGTTCGTTAATCACGAGACGACGCTCAAAATCCTCTACGACGGTGCGAACGGAGCCGGGAACGTTTTAGCACCATATCTCCTAAGAGAGATGGGTGCCAAAGTTATAAGCATCAACGCCCACGTGGATGGTCATTTCCCAGGCAGAAAACCCGAACCAAGGTACGAAAACATAGCCTACCTTGGTTCCCTCGCGAGGGAACTCGGTGTTGACCTGGTCATAGCACAGGACGGCGATGCAGACAGGATAGCGGTCTTCGACGAAAAAGGGAACTATCTCAACGAAGACACGGTCATAGCACTCTTTGCGAAGCGCTACGTTGAAGAGCACGGTGGAGGAACCGTCGTCGTTTCAATAGACACTGGCTCTAGGATAGACCAAGTAGTTGAGGAAGCAGGTGGAAGAGTCTTTAGAATCCCTCTCGGCCAGCCACACGACGGAATAAAGAGATACAAGGCCATCTTCGCCGCAGAACCCTGGAAACTCGTCCATCCGCGCTTTGGATCCTGGATAGACAGCTTCGTGACAATGGGCCTGCTCATAAAGATTATAGATGAGGCGGGAAAGCCGCTCTCGGACATAGTGAGAGAGAATGTCCCCAAATTCTATCTCACGAAAAAGAACGTCCCCTGCCCTGACGAGCTGAAAGACAGTGTAGTGGAGAGCGCCGCGAAGACTCTCGGAGAAAAGCTAGAGAAGGAAATAAAGGAAACCCTAACGATTTCTGGCTATCGCTTCAACCTTGAGGACCGTTCGTGGGTTCTCGTGAGGCCAAGTGGAACCGAACCAAAGATAAGAGTCGTAGTTGAAGCACCAAGCGAGAAGAGGCGCGACGAACTCTTTGAACTGGCTTATAGAACCGTGGTAAAAGAAGTGGAAAGGGTTAAACAAAGCGCGCGGGCCTGAGGGTCCTCACAGATATTTCCCTTTTGTCCACCATGACCTTGAAGCCCTCCTTGGCGACGTAGGTCTTGACGCCGGTTACCGTTTCTATGTACTTGGCCTCCTTGTAGGGGTTGGCAAAGTGCATCTTCATCCCGATGTGACTCATGACTAGTATCTCCGGCTTCTCCCTCATCCTCCTGAGCATCATCACCACGTCATCCGTGCTAAGGTGATAGGGAATCCCCATATCTCTCGGCCTCGTCACGGCTGCTATCAGAACCCTCGCGCCGTCGTGCCACTCTATGAGCTCGTCGAAGTAAGCCGTATCCGGGATGTAAGAGATGTCACCGTAGGCCGTTTTCAAGCGAAAACCTATCGTCGTCGGGTCGGAGTGCTGGGTAGGGGTTATGATCATCTCATCCTCACCGATCGATATCTTGTTCCCGGGTTCTGGTGTGTGAACGCTCTCGAGAACCTCCATGTGGTACCTGCTCACCGCGGGCGTATGGGTCTCGTCACCGTAGACGACACTCTTCGACGCTATGAGCACCCCCCTCTTCTTGAGTGCACCGCCAGTCATGGCCTCCACCATGACCTCGAGGTCATTGCAGTGATCCACGTGCCGGTGGGAGACGAAGATCGCGTCCAGCTTCCTTGGGTCGAGTTTGTAACGCCAGCTCCTCACGAGGGCCCCAGGACCCGGATCAACGTACACACTTCTGCTGGCATTTATGTGGAATCCCCCCGTGGAACGGAACTGTGTTATCGTGATGAACCTGCCCCCTCCGCTCCCGAGGAATGTTATCTCTATCACTCCCTCACCTCCGTATCCTCTGCGGACGGTGATGTATACGGCTGGGAGTATATAAGATGTTTGGGTAGCCGAAAGCCGTTTAAGCCGGGATGAAGAGTAATCCTGGTGGTCGATATGGAGACCATTGAAAAAGTTTCAACGGAGATAGAAAAGTTAAGGAACGAGATGGTGGAAACACTAATCGAGCTAATAAAAATACCTGCGATAAGTCCTGACTACGGCTATGAAGGTGAGTACGACAAGGCACAGAAACTTCTTGAGATAATAAAGGACTGGCCCTTCGATAAGGTAGAGGTCTACAACGTTCCCGATGAGAGGGCCAAGAACAGCGTCAGACCCAACATTCTGGCGTACTACTACGGCGAAGAGGGTGAGGAGAGCCCGCGTCTCTGGATACTCACTCACATAGACGTCGTCCCGCCTGGAGATCTGAGCAAGTGGACCATTACGGATCCCTTCAAACCGCTCGTGAAGGACGGGAAGGTCTATGGAAGGGGAAGCGAGGACAACGGGCAGAGTTTGGTCGCTTCTCTATACGCCGTAAGGGCCATGATGAACCTAGGGATAAAGCCGAAGAGGACTGTAATTTTGGCCTTCGTAAGCGACGAGGAGACCGGAAGCAAGTACGGTGTCGAATGGCTTATGAAAAACCATCCAGAACTCTTCAGGAAAGACGATCTGGTTCTCGTTCCGGACGGCGGAAACGAGAATGGGACATTCATTGAGGTAGCCGAGAAGAGCATCCTCTGGTTCAAGATTAAGGTTAAGGGTAAACAGGTTCACGCCAGCATGCCCGAGAAAGGGTTGAACGCCCACCGTGTTGCACTAGATCTGACCTATCACCTGGATAAACTGCTTCACGAGAAGTACTCAGATAGAAACGAGCTTTTTGAGCCGGCTGAGAGTACCTTCGAGCCGACAATGGTTAAAAACCCGGCCGATTCCCCAAACATCGCCCCTGGGGAACACGAAGTAGTGTTCGACTGCAGGGTTCTGCCGCAGTACAGTCTCGACGACATCTTGAAGGATGTTAATGCACTAGCCGAGGAGGTTAAAGATAGATACAGAAAGGAAATAGAAGGCAAAATCCTTCCAGAGATAAATATAGAGATTCTTCAGCGCGGCGACGCAGCACCCCCTACTGATCTGAAGAGCAAGATAGTACTTCTCCTGAAGGAGGCCCTTAAAAAGCTCCGCGGCAGGGAGGCAAAGGTGGGCGGAATAGGCGGGGGAACATTCGCGGCCTACTTCAGGAGACTGGGAATCCCGGCCGTCGTGTGGGCGACTTTAGATGAAACCGCCCACCAGCCCAACGAGTACGCGAAGATAGAGAACATGGTGGAGGATGCAAAGGTCATGGCCGCCCTTGCCATCCTGTGATCCCTTATCCATTTCCACATTTATTCCCGCATGGTGGCCGCCCACGTGCGGCAAACGCTTCAACCAGTTTTAAAGCGATGAACAGGTATTTATACCATGGCGGACATAGTTCCTCCCGGTGATAGTATGAACTCATCACGGATCAGGAGTTCCGTTGTGGTTCTTCTGGTGGCACTCATGCTTCTCACAGGCGGGTGCATCGGCACTGGAAACACGGGAACACAGACCCCCACCTGGAGTGAGAGAAGCTCAGGCGCCGTCACCACGGACACCGGGGGACTTACCCCTCCAGAGCTGGAAAAAATGGTCATTGTCAGCAATGCCTTCGCCTTTGACCTTTACAGGGAGCTTTCAGGTGAAGAGGACAACCTCTTCTTCTCGCCCTACAGCATCTTCGTTGCCCTCTCGATGGCCTATGAGGGGGCTGGAGGGAGAACAGCGGAAGAGATGAGAAGTGTCCTTCACATCCCCCGGGACGAACTTGAGAGAAGGGAGGGGATGAGGGAGCTGATCCTCAGCGTAGACAAGCCGGCCAGCGACGCCTATGTGCTCAGAACTGCAAACGCCCTCTGGGTTCAGAGGGACTATCCCGTGAAGGAGAGTTACATCTCCATCATGAGGAAGTTTTATCTGAGCCAGGTGAATGAGGCAAACTTCAAGGATGACCCAAGGGGTGCAGAGAGCGAGATAAACCGCTGGGTGGAAAAGCAGACCGCCGGAAAAATCAGGAAGCTCGTTTCAGGCCTGAGCCCGCTGACGAGGCTTGTCATAACCAACGCCATCTACTTTAAGGCCAACTGGTCGAGACGTTTTGACCCGCACAATACGAGAAATGAAACGTTCCACACTTTAAACGGAACGGTTATCGTACCGATGATGCACCAGAA
>JALTCK010000163.1 GCA_027074805.1 Thermococcus sp.
TATGCTGTCCACCATCCTGAAGAACTCATCCCTGCCCCTCTCGAGCTCCATGTTCTCGAGCTTCAGCAGCCTGTACTCATCGCCAAGTATCCATTTGCCGAGGAGGATCTTCTCCCGGCCCCCCTTCCTTATGTCTACGCGTATCAGACCGTAGGGAATGTCCGCGGTCCACCAGTTGGCCTTGAAGGTGACCCTCCAGCCGGCCTCCTCAATGAGCTTGAGAAGGTCATTGAGAGTCCTCCCCGGACCGTGTGGGGTTTTAAACGCAATGACAGTCCACAAATCATCACCCTCAAGGGCCCTGATCAGCTCGTTCTTAAACTCCACGTTATCACCTCCTTTCTAAACCAGAGCCGCAATCATGAAAGCCATTACCGCCAGGAATATGCTGATTTTGAGCAGTTTCTGTGACTTATGTGCGCTCTCCCGCTCCTGGGAGCGGAGTATCAGATAGGCGGCGTAGAGGATTATCAAATCTACGGGAACCATGGCGTAGTAGCCGAGCCCAACCCCTGCCCTCACCGGCAGAACCGATGCAAGGACGGTCAGAACCGAAAAGAGCGTCCCAATATAGGCGGCCTTCTTCTTGCCCCAGACTATCGGGAGCGTTTTGGCGCCCTTGCTGAGGTCTCCCTCAACATCCTCGATGTCCTTAACAACCTCCCTTGCCACGTTGACTAGAAAGGCACAGAGGGCAAGGTAACCGGCCAGCCCTATTTTTCCAACAGCTATTGCACCGTAGAGGGGTGTCGCGCCGGTAAGCCCCGCCACGACAAGATTCCCAACGAAGGGAAGGGGCTTGAGCTTCCAGGCATAGAGAATCATCGCCGTGTAAGCTATTAACGCAAGGACGAAGGCGTAGAGGTTTATCATAAAGGCAAGGAGAAGGCCAACGGCCATAAGGGCCAGGGAGTAAACAAAGGCCGTCTTCTTGCTCATTGCGCCCCGCGGAATGGGCCTGCTGGGCCGGTTTATTTTATCGATCTCGTAGTCGAAGTAATCGTTTATCGTGTTACCCCCTGCGCACCCAAGGGTGACGACGAGGAAAGCCAACAACGCTTTTTCAGCACTCGGAAAGTGTCCAACCGCCACTATAGCTCCCAATAGGCCAACGATGCCCGCAAGAACGCAGTTGTGAGGTCTCGTGATTTCGATGAAAGCCTTCAGTTCCATTAGGGGCACCTAATTCGGTTAGGTTTTGACCTTTAAAATCTTTGCTAAAGCTCCTCCCTTCTCAAGAGGCCGAGCTCCTCACCGCTCTCAAGGACCCTTATTCTCCCAAACCTGAGCTCAACTACATTCTCGAGCTCCTCCTCGGAGAGGGGAGTCAGAACCTCGGCCTTCATCTCGCGGAACCTCAACCACTTGAGGATCCCCAGACCCTCGCAGAAGCCCTCGGCGTTTACAAAGCCAACGAGCAGGTTGCTCAGCTTCTCAAAGTCTATGGCCTGAAGCCTGTGCCTCCGGAGAAACCGAGACTCACTGGCGTCGGCCTTTACAACTACATACCTGTCGCTCTTCCAGCCGGCGAAGATTATCCAGTCAAAGACCTCTGACAAGAGCAACTTCTCCTCCTCACGAAGTTCCCTCCCCTGAAACATCGAAGTTCCAGTTGGAGCTATCCTCCTAAGGTCAACCTCCAGAAGGGACGAATCTTCAAAGTACCTCCGCCACTTCTCCCTTCGGACTTCCCGGCGCTCCTCCAACGAATATCTACGCGCTTTGTCACTCACACTAAGCCGTATTACCCTTGTAAGATGCCCCACAGCACGGGCTAGAAGCTCAAGCTCCCCCTCCCTCTCAAGGAGTATCAGGAAATCTGGCCTGACGAGCTCCACTTTGAGCCTTTTCATTTCAAGTCCCACACCGCTCACGAATCCCGTTGTGTCTATCAGTGTAACGTCGGCCGTTTTCGAGGCCACGTCAACCAGCCTGGCAACTCCCAGAGCCATCTCGCCCGCGTATTGACCCGGTGCGGTGGTGCCTATGAAGTAGTGCAGAACCCCTTCTAGCTCGCTCAGGGACGAAAGGGGCCCCACTGGAATTCCCAAGCTTATCGTGGCCGGCGGTAGGATGCTCTTTTGCCCGACGTCAGAGTCAACGACCGCAACTCTCAACCCCTCGGAGATCAGCTCGTTCATGAGAAACGTGAGAAGGGTCGTCTTTCCACTGTCTGTACTCCCCACCACCATGAGCTTTATAGGCCTCTTCCCAGCCTCCTGCAGTAGGAAGCCTATCGCCTCGAAGCGATCCTCCGGAACATCCCTCGTGTAGACCGCCTTGTTCATGTTGCAGGATTCAACTGAAAACATAAAAAGTTAATCCCAACCCTTTTGATGGTGAGGCATCGAGGTGAAGCCTTAAAATTATTACGAAGGCCACGTATGTTGTCATAAGCCTTAAAAATAGTTGGTTTAATAAACCTGTAAAATAAACAAGAGACAGGAGGAATAAGAATGGAGATTAGAGGAACTTTAACACCCAGGCAGATAAAGCTTCTTAGGAAGCTCTATGACGAGGGAAAAAGCATAGAAGTCCACACCGTGGAAAAAACCCAGGACGAACTAGCCGAAGAACTCGGGATTACGAGGCAGGCGCTCAGCAACCACCTAAAAGTCCTGAAAGAGCTCGGCTACATCAGAACCGGAAGAGGCTTCATAGACCTAACCGAGAAGGCCCTCGACCTCCTCGGAGAAAGAAAGGGCGACGTTTTTGTTTTCGTAAGGATAGAACCTACCAAGAGGAAGCACGTGTATGAGGCCATTAAGAACATGAACATTAAGCGCATTTACCGCGTTACTGGTGACATCGACCTTATAATCGAGGCAGATAAAACGCGTCTCGATGAAATACTCGAAGAGATAGCCTCTCTGGAGGGTGTGAAGGAGACTATAACTCACGTCGTGTTGGAAGTCCTCTGATGGGGCTTCCCTTCCAGAATTTCCCAAATTTTCTTCGCCAAGAGATCGACGTTCCTTCCAAACTTGGCGGAGACCGGAACAAAAACCTCGGGGATGCTGCCGTAGGGCACCCCGAACTTCCCGGCGAGGAACTCTATCGTCAACCCGATGTTTCTCACCTTATCGGTTTTATTAACGGCCACTAGGGTCGGTATCCCGAGCTCCTCGAGGAATTTGAAGAACTCCACGTCCACAGGTATCTCTCCCCTCTTCTCCCAGCGCTCTATGATCTCCGGGGCGGCCTTCCCGTCCACCACGAGGACGGCGATCTCTATCTCCTCAGCGTTATCCTCAATGAATCTGACAATCTCATCCTTGATCTTCTCCTGTTTTGCCCTGGGCACACCACTCATAAACCCGAATCCAGGCATATCAACCACTCTTCTACCCCTCCAGTTTACCTCAACCGGTTTTCTCGTCACCCCAGGCCTCTTTCCGCGCTTCACCCACTTCCCGGTGAGAGCCAAGATCAGAGTACTCTTTCCAACGTTGGACCTTCCCACGAAGATTATCATCGCCGTCCCCTAGATGGTGAGGAAATCGTGGCTTATAAGGGTTGGCGGAAAGGTTAAGTATTCCAAGGCACAAATGGAAACGGTGATGCACATGCCGGAGGGCGGAGAAACGAAGGCCAACCAGCTTATAAACAAGTTTGTGGTCTCGCTCACCGAGGGGAAGATTCTCGGCTTTGTAACCGACATAAACGTAGAGGTTGAAGGGGACCAGTTCTACTTCATCCTGAAGATGAAGGAGATAGAAAACCTCGGAAAGGGCCAGAGCATGTTTTCGAGCGAAAAGAAGATGAAAATAAGGCCGAGCGAGATCGTCAATGTTGGTCCGGACGTAATAATCCTTGGGGATGGTAAGGTGCCCCCGCTGAGGGAGATAGAGAGGCTCAACCAGATCGCCGAGGAGTATAACTCACTCATGAGGGAGCTCGAGGCCAAGGAGAAGATGATAGAGCGCATCAAGGAGGAGAACTTCAACCTCACCAAGCAGGTGGAGGAGCTGCAGCGCGAACTCAGGAAACTCCAGATCATAAAGGAGGACTTCGAGCACCTCAAGGAACAGCTCGTGAGGCAGGAGGGCCAGCTGGAAATGGCGAGGGACTATATAAGGCTCCTTGAGGGGATAAGGCACGACATGGACAAGCTCAAGGACGACGTCGATAAGCTCATCCAGAGCCAGCTGGAAGAAGTCGTGAGGGCGATAATAAACGAGGAACTCAACGCAAGGGGATTAAAGAAAACGAGCTTCATCTAAACGCCAAATATCTGTGCCCCAAATGCATGGAGAAGGACCTCTATTGCGACGAGTATCAGCGTGAGGGCTATCACGCCCTTCGGCGATATTTTTATTGCCCTTGTGTCTTCGTCAAAGAACCTCATCAGGCCGGCGCCTGTCGGGGGAAGGGTTGTCTTTTCTCTCGCCATTTCACTCACCTCTTAGAAAAGGTGAGAGGGGTTGTCTATAAAAAAGTTGTGATTGGTTTCAGGGCCGCTTCAACCCCAGTTTTAGCAAGTTTGGATAATATTTTTTTGCTAAATATCACGAAAATTTAGCAAAAATCTTTAAATAAGATAAGATAAAGAACCAATATAGCAAGTTCTAACTGGGTGAACCCAAACAGGAGCACCCGGAAGCCAGCGACCCTTCTCACCCTGCGGTGCTCCCTCTGACACCAACGTATGAAACTTTATTGATACGTCGGAGGTGTTCGCATGCCGATGTACATCACCACCCACCGCTACTCCGGGGAGGAGAGCATCGAGGCAGTCAGGGAAGCGGCTGAGTTCTTCAAGATGCTGCCCCTCGAGGGGGAGATAGAGTTCGTCGCCTCGTACAACTTTGACGGCGGATGCTACATCGTATGGAGGGCCCCGAGCAGGGAGGCGCTCGAGAAGTACCTGGAGACCACAGACACCTCAACCTTCCGGAAGAACATGGAGATAACCGAGGTGGCCCAGAGCTACCCGCCGACCGTCGACTATACGATCAGGCTCTGGTACTGGATATACCGCCTCGGCAAGGGCTGACCCCCTCCCCTCTATTTTTGTAGGGAATTAGAGGAAACTTTTTAAAGGCCAAACCACACCGCCCACTGGATAAGGGGTTATCCCAATGAATCCCGCTAATGACACAGGAGGTGGGAGGAAATGGCTACTTTCAAGCTTGTCATATCCAACCCAAAGAACGGGATTGCCAGGCAGGTCGAGATTTCAGGAGAAGATGCTGAGAAGCTCGTAGGGAAACGCATAGGGGACGAGGTTCCGGCAAGCGAGCTCGGGCTCAACCTCACCGAGATATTCGGGGAGGAAATTCCGAGCAACGCCAAGCTCAAGATAACCGGTGGAACCGACAAAGACGGCTTCGCCATGAGGCCCGACGTCCACGGCCCGAGGAGGGTCAAGATCCTCGTTTCGAAGGGTCCGGGCTTCAGGCCAAAGGAGCGCGGTGAGAGGAGGAAGAAGACCGTCAGGGGCAACACCATCAGCCCCGAGATCGTCCAGATCAACATGAAGCTCATCTTCTGAGCTTCCTCCTTTCCCCAAACTTATCGCTTTTCTGTCCGTCTCAAGTTCTCCTTATTGAGGTAACCTTAATAAACCGGCCGACGCTCTAAATTTAGGGGTGTGAGAAGATGGCAAAGAAGAAGGAGTTTAGGCAGGCCGAGGTTAACATCGGAATGGTCGGTCACGTTGATCACGGTAAAACGACCCTCACAAAGGCTTTAACCGGGATCTGGACTGATACTCACAGCGAAGAACTTAGAAGGGGCATCACGATAAAGATAGGCTTCGCAGATGCAGAGATAAGGAAGTGCCCCAACTGCGGCAGGTACTCGAGCTCTCCAGTCTGCCCATACTGTGGAGCGGAGACCAAGTTCGAGAGGCGTGTTTCTTTCATAGACGCCCCCGGCCACGAGGCCCTGATGACTACGATGCTGGCTGGAGCGTCGCTTATGGATGGCGCGGTTCTCGTCATTGCAGCAAATGAGGGCGTAATGCCACAGACCAGAGAGCACTTAATGGCCCTCCAGATAGTCGGGAATGAAAACATCGTTATAGCCCTCAACAAGATCGAGCTGGTGAGCAGGGAAAAGGTCCTAGAGCGCTACAAAGAAATAAAGGAGTTTGTGGCTGGAACGGTTGCAGAAAACGCCCCCATAATCCCGATTTCAGCCCTACATGGCGCGAACGTTGACGTTCTCCTCGCCGCAATAGAAGACTTCATACCAACGCCAGAGAGGGATCCAAGCAAACCGCCAAAGATGCTGATTTTGAGGAGCTTCGACGTGAACAAACCCGGAACCCCACCAGAAAAACTTGTAGGCGGCGTTATAGGCGGTTCAATTATCGAAGGGAGGCTCAAAGTGGGAGACGAGATAGAAATAAGACCGGGCGTTCCTTACGAGGATCACGGCAGGATAAAGTACGAGCCGATAACCACGGAGATAGTCTCTCTGCAGGCCGGGGGAAGATTTGTTGATGAGGCCTACCCCGGTGGACTCGTGGGGGTTGGGACGAAGCTAGACCCGTTCCTCACGAAGGGTGACCTGATGGCCGGCAATGTTGTCGGAAGGCCCGGACGACTACCACCTGTCTGGGAAGACCTCACTCTTGAAGTTCACCTCCTCGAGCGTGTCGTAGGAACGGAGGAGGAGCTTAAGGTTGAGCCCATAAAGAGACGTGAGGTTCTCCTTCTCAACGTCGGAACTGCAAGGACAATGGGTCTCGTCACCGGGCTCGGAAAGAACAGCGTCGAGCTCAAGCTCCAGATACCGATATGTGCGGGAGTGGGTGACAGGGTTGCCATAAGCAGGCAAGTCGGCTCAAGGTGGCGCCTCATTGGTTACGGCTTCATCAGGGAGTAACTCCCCCATTTTCGGTGGTTTTCATGAGGAACGAGTGGGTCGTAATTCCGGACACTAACTTTCTCCTTGTCCCCGGACAGTTCGGTGTTGATATAATAAGCGAGCTTAACAGGATTCTCGACGTTCGTTTTAAAATACTCATTCCCAATGTCGTCCTGCAGGAGTTGGACGTTATAGAAAGGAAGGCTCGGGGAAAGGACCTAATGGCCATACGGATGGCAAAGAAACTTGCTGAGAGGTTTGATGTTGTGGAAATAGGCCGCTTTGGCGAGAGGCCGATAGACGACCAGATCCTTAACTTCGCAACCATGAACGAGCGGATAATCGTCTGCACCAACGATAGGAGTCTAAAGAAACGCCTTAGGGAGAATGGAGTTCCCGTAGTCTACCTCCGCTCGAAGAAGATCCTTGAACTTGAAGGAATGCTGGAGTAATTTCCTAACTTAGGATTCTCCTATTCAAGTTCAAAATACTTAAAACCCCCTCACCTCTACACCATCGGGTGAGATGATGTACACTGAAGAGATTCTTCTCGAGGAGATAAGAGAACTCCTGGACGATGAGGAGCTTTTCAGTCTCTACGAGCGTGCTTTCAGGGAGTACCACTACTACTTTGACACCACAAACTACATCGTTCTTAACGTCTACCAGTTCAACGACCATGGACCTGTTCATGTACTCCTCACGACCAGACGGGCTCTAGAGCTCCTGAAGATCGTCAAAAAGTTTGACATTCAGACGACGGCCGAGAAGCTTGGCAAGCCCCTCAAGTGGAGTAAATTCATCGTCGCCTTCGGTGCACTCTTTCACGACATTGGCAACATGATACACAGGGTGAACCACTACGAGTTCAGCATCTTCCTAGCGGGACCGATAGTGGAAAGGCTCGTGAACGAGTTCGAAAGGCGCGACCCGCTCCTGCTAAAAGGCCTCACACTCAACGCCATCTATACCCACGACGAGGCCGTTCCCTGCACGACAATCGAAGGCTCCCTTGTGACAATAGCTGATGGCTGTGATATGGAAGCTGGAAGGAGCCGGCTGGTGCACAAGAAGGACCGGGTTGACATCCACGCCGTCTCCGCTTTGGCCATAGAGCGCGTTGCAATAACGGAGGGCGACGAAGAACAACCTATAGTAATCGAAATATGGATGAAACACCCGGCAGGAATCTTCCAGGTTGACGAGATCCTGACAAAGAAGGTCAAAAGCTCGCTGCTCACCGGAAGGGTGAGGCTAAGGATACACACCGGGACAGAGGGAGAGATCGTAGAGAAGGTTATTTAAGTTTCTACCCTTTCTTTATCTATGCTGGGTGAAGCCTACCAGGACCTCAAGTACCTCCTCAACAGGGGTTATAGAAAGAGTTACGCCCTAGAATTCATCGCCAACCACTACCGCCTGACTCTCGGAGAGAGGCATCTCCTAGCCAGGTGTGTCTTTCCGGACTCTTGGATCAAAGATGTAAAGGAGAAACTCCTTCAACCAGAGGATCTGAAAGGTCTAACTCTCGCCATTGACGGCTTCAACGTCCTCATAACTATTGAGTCCCTCCTAGAAGGGAAGGCGATACTCTGCGAAGACGGTCTCGTCAGGGACCTAAAGCATCAGGGAAGGTACAGGCTCAACGAAAGAACATCTCACGTGCTCAAAAAGGTTGTAAGCCTCCTGAGGGGACTTGATATTGGGGAGGCAGTATTCTTCTACGGTAAGAACGTCCAAAAGAGTGGGATTGTTAAAGCCCTCACAGAGCGAGCTCTAGAGGAGAAAGACCTTCCTGGCAGGGTCCACCTTGTGAAAAGCCCGGATTTTGAGCTTAAGCGCTTTGAGTTCGTGGCCACCGCAGACGCTGGGATAGTTGTCAGTGCCAGGGGTGTTTTTGACATCCCAGCCGAACTGGGGAGGAGGATGGGATTAAGACCCACTGAATTGTTTAACCTGTTCTCAAGACAATTTGTTCCTTGACTAACCTTTTAGATTTCCCTCGAATTGTTACAAATATCCTTGAAGTTTTGGAAAGTCTTAATAACAAAAAAGTTCAAACACTTCTATGGATTACGCCCGCTTTTCTTCTTTGGCGGGATGGAGGGATGAAAATGAAAAAGATGTTGGGATTGCTACTGATACTGGTGGTAGTTGGAATGGTGCTATCGAGTGGATGTATGGGTGGCGGTGGTTCAGGCACATCGACGTCCTCAAGCTCTACTGCTTCATCATCTTCCGGAATAGAGACGTCCACGACTTCAACGTCCCTGACAGAAACCACTACTTCCCATAGCCAAACCACGTCAAGTACTGAAACTCATACAACCTCGAGCACGACGAGCACTTCCACAGAAACCACAGAGAGCACCACAACCACCACCACGACTACTGTAACAGAGGAGGCCTACTGGGAGCACCCGTGGGAATACGCCCCGGTTAAGCTCAACGGGCACGAGTACAGAGTAACCGGGTACACCGTGATGTATAAGGTTAGACCAGACAAAGGGGAACCCCTCTATGAATATCGGATCCAGAAGAGCGTCGAGAAGACTAAGATCCACGTTTATGGGATGGGAATGACCGGAAACACTGTTGATCTCGGAGAGAAGGAAGTTTACCAGTACACGACAGTTATCACCCCAATTAAGGGCGAGAACTTAAACGATAAGCTGACGATGAAGCTGTGGTTCACTTCAGAGTCAAATGATGTCTTCATTTACCCATGGAACCTGGGGTGGATGGCCTTCATAAGCCCCTACGGTGGTGGTAATACCAGTTTCGTCGGCCTGGAGATGGAGTATGAGGGGAAGACGTTTAAGATAATCAGCCCAGCAGCCTACCAACAGGGACTTCTCCCAACCATGGAGGGCAACAGCGACTGGATGAACGAAATCAATGAAGACCTCAAGAACCTCTACATGGGTTGGTTTGCAGTAATGAGTCTCGGCCTCTGGAGTGCCTGGCAGGACGTAAACCTTCTAGAGCCCCATAGTGGAACCTGGAGTGACGGTGTCCACAGCTGGGCCTGGAGCACAAAGCCCGATGGTAGTGTGACCTTCTCAGGAGTAACCTTCAAGCTGGTGGACGGGCAGTGGAAGTATCAGGGTAGCGACGAAGAGATTAGCCTTAACGGGGACGCTAAGTTCTCACCCTACCTCTTCCTACCCGTTGAAGTCAACGGCTACTTCACCTACAGAGACTCCGAGACCGGAAAGATGGTGACGGTCTACGGCTATTTCAAGATCGAGGAGTTGAAACTTGAGAAGGTGAGTTGATGTGAAAGGAGGAATTTTAATCCTCCTTTTATCCCTTGTACTTTTTTCTGCGGCATGTACTGGTAAAGGAACCCCAACCACGAGTCCAAGTACGGCCATCCAAGCGAGCACTCCCCAGAGTTCGGCAACATGGGAGATGGAATTAGTGTGGAACCGTTCAACGAGAGGTGTGCCGTTCATGGATATGAGTCCCAATGGGAGCCTCTCGGCGGTGGTGGATTTTGAGGGAGCAAAGCTCTACCTGATAAGGCCAGACGGTGAAAGCACGACCTTCAATGTTCAGGGAAAGGATTCAGTTAAACCCGTGATCACTGGAATCGCCCTCAAGGGGAGCATTGCCTATGTCCTTGGAACTTACGAGAACTTTGCTGGAGTTAGAAAGTACTCCTGGAGCGGTTTCGTCGGGGAGGATAGACACGGCTGGGCCGGGAGTGTTGCAGACAACATCCTCCGCTCGCCAAGCGGAAACCACCTCTGCTATCTTATAACTCCCAACGCTGGAACCCAGGAGCTGTACTGCGACGGAAAAAAGCTGACTCTTAACTCCGATGAATACGAGATACACTCGGTTTCGGACCTGGGGGTGGTAGTGATCGGCATGGGGAATGAGTCATTGGTTTTGAATGATGGTAGTAGAGCATTTGACCTCGGAAGCGGGAGTGTGATAGCCTACGAAGACAAACTCCTAGCGAGCGAGGACGGAAAGCTGAGGGTTTATTCTCTCAAGGGTGAAGTCCTGGCCGAGAGAGAGGGCCATACTTTTAAGATGACCACACTGATGCGCTGGACCCTTATCCCAACCGGAAAGTACATCTTCAGGTATGAGCCACTCGAAGATACCTCTGTCCTAACGTGGAATCTCACAGAGCTCAAAAACCTCCCTGGATTCCCCTACTTCGCCAACGAAAACTTTGTAGTGATGGGGGAGGATAAAACCCTACACTGTTATTCTCTAGAGGACTTCCACGAGGTCTTTAGCGTTGAAGTGCCAGACGATATAGGCTACGTCCGGCTGAGCGATGACGGCAAGATCCTCCTGGTCTCAGGAGAAACGGGAAGTTTCTGGCTCTACAGGGCCAGAGATTCGTAAAGGTGGTGGCAATATGGAAAAGACTGGCGTAGCACTGTTATTATCTATGTTGGTTATAACCGCGTTTATTGCAGGATGCATCGGTGGTGAAAGCGGCACGCACTCTCCCAACACATCCTCGGGAATAGCAGGCACCGTTCAAACTTCAAGTTCACCGGATGGCTCGGATAACTGGAAGCTCTCGTGGGACGCGTCGAGACCATTGAGAATAGACGGCGGTAGTTACAGGGTCGTTGAGGTGACTTACAACATCACCGCAAAGGAGGGAGGGCAAATTTACAGGTACACTATGATACGGGGCTATAAGAAAACTACTTTCAAAGGAAAAGCAGCATACGAGGCCTACGTCATAGTTCGCTTCCATGATGGAACAACATACAACTACACCGCCTACGTCACGAGGGAGAAGATCACAGAACTTACCGGCTACATTCTGTGGATGCCCACGGTGTTCCAGTTCATTGAAGCCCCTGGATACGAGAAGCTCATGGTGACCGGACCAGGATGCACCTATGTCGTTGAAGATGACACGTGGCAGGGAGACCCCTCCTGCGGTATGATGCTTCACGAGAGCTTCTTTGACAACATGTGGGACCTGAACACTGGTTTTGCTGGAGGAATATACGCTGACGTCGTTGATGCGACCTCTCTTAAAGATGGCCCCGGTTATTCCGTCAAAAAGGACGGGAGCAGGGAGTTGGGAGGCATGAGATTCCATCTATACAACGTGAGCTGGAGCGGGAGTGTAAGGGGCATGTTTCCTGCAGAAGGATACACCGTGATTACCCCGGAGCTACCATTCCCGGTGGAACTCAACGCTTCCGTTAGAGATGCACACGTTCACGTTATTCTAACCAACTTGAAACTCGAACACACCTCCTGAGGAAAGTTTAAATCTTCTTTTTCCCATCTCCAAGCATGTTCGGAGAGTACGAGCTGAGGACCCAGTTCATCAAGCTCAACGATGTGAAAATTCACCTTGTCGAGGAGAAGGACGGCCTCTTCCGATACAGAAGGGAAGACGTCACTGTGGTCTTCAAGAAGGAGAGCGGTAGGCTCTCGATAGTCCCAGCTCCAGCGGAGGGCTACGGAGTTGGGATTCTCTACATCGATCTCGACGGAAGGGTTCTCCTGCCACCTGGTGAGGAGATGGAGTTCTACCTCTCTGCTCCAGTCGAGGCCATTGTAACCGTTGGCACAGCCATTGTAGACAGGTTTAACCTCTCCCGCGAGAAATATGCTCTCTATGGCACCCCTGAGGTTGGTGCCATTGCGAGGTACTGGCGGTCTGAAATCTATAAGAGAAAGCCAGACTCCACTGGAGTTCTTAAGGTCAGAACTGTGAACAAAACGAATGAGTGGGCGGAGTTGGACCACCTCGTGGTTTACATAAAAGACAGCGTCATGTTCTACTCCCCCGAAAAGGCCTACTATCCCTTGATAATAGTGGAGTTCAGGGAGTCCCTTAAGGGAATAGCCGAGATAAACAACACGGGAGAGCCCCCGATAGATGGTGTGAAGCCCACAAAGGAAGAGCTCCCGCTTCCGAACTTCGTAATGAGGTGGTGATGGTGTTTCCGCTTGATCCTACGAATGCAACGTTCATCACAAAGGAGTTTCAGGTGGGGCCAATAGTCATAACCCTGATGGCCATCGTAAAGGCCGTACTCATGTTCTTCGCAGGGCTGGTGATTGCCAGGATAGCGAAAAGGCAAGTGATAAAGGCCTCCAGAAGGACTACCTACGTATGGATAATAAACGAGGACACGGCCTCAGCCCTTTCCAACCTGATCATCTTCATTTCAATAATCTGGGCTCTCGACGCCCTTGGAATCCTATCCTACAAGCTCTGGGGGATGCCGCTCAGTAAACTCTTAACAGCGCTCCTCATCTTTTACTTCTCATACCTCCTTGCCAAGAAGTCTAAGGATTACATGATAGCAAGAACTCCCCAGAACAAACTCCCCGAGGTTCAGATTAAGGCCAAACTCTTCTACTACACCGTCGTGACTATCGCCTTTTTCCTGGCCCTTAACATAGCCGGGATAAGCAGCGAGCTCAGCACGCTTCTAGCGGCAGCGGGTATAACGGGTATAGTACTAGGATTCTCTGCCCAGACCGTAGTTTCGAACTTCGTCTCGGGGGTCTTCATGTACTTTGATAAGCCCCTCCAGATAGGCGATGCTGTGAGGCTCCTAACGTCCTCAGGCACTGCCCTGGAGGGTATTGTAGAGGACATCAGGATACTCTCAACAAGGATAAGGCAGTGGGACGGAACCCTCGTGAGGATTCCAAACGAGAAGCTCTTCAACAGCGAGATAATAAACCTCCAGAGATACCCAGCCAGAAGAACGACTATAGTTGTTGGTATTTCATATAAATCTGACACTCAAAAAGCCATCGAGGCCATTCTCAAGGTTCTTGAGGAGGAGCCTTACGTCCTGGCCAAGCCGGAACCAAGGGTTTTCGTTGAGGAGTTTGGGGACAGCTCAGTCGAAATAAACGTATGGGCATGGGTGCCAAGTTCACTCTGGATTGGGGAGAACCTCCTACGCTCCCGCTACCACCTCCTCCAGAGGATAAAGGAGGAGTTCGAAAAGGTAGGGGTTGAGATACCCTTCCCGCAGAGGGTCAACTGGTTCGCCAACGAACTTCACGTCAAGTTGGATGAGTCTTAACCTACATTCTTATCCTTTGGATTTTTACTTTCGTGTTCAGACTTATGTCTAAAAGCCATAAATACATCAACGTCCAGTAAAGTACGGCGGTGAACATCATGAAGCTACCGTCCGTAACTTCTCTTGAAGAGAACTTCCTCTGTAACGGCAGGGAGGAGTTTGGAAACCTGGCGAGTAGGACATTGAAACAGGGGGACGGGGCCTTCCTAAAGGTCTTTGGTAAAAATGGCAGGAGTCGATACTACATTACTGTCCTCATGGACGATGAGAAAATCCTGGCCGTGGAAGCTGAAGATGTGAGCGCTGGAAGTTCCCTCACGGGCAAGCCTCCCTTGAGGTGCTCAAAAACCTTCTGGAAGAGAGCCCGGTGATAGTTGATGCCTTTCCCATAAGTGATGCAGAGATAAAGATGTCCATAGTGGAGAACATGGAAGTGTACACATCCATCCCTAAGATGAAGTTGGAGGAAATATGTCCGAGCTTTGGGCGGATGTTTTCTACCCGATCACAAGAACCGGTGGTGGAGCGGCCCTCACCAACGCAGGAAGGGCGGGAGGTTTCCACCAAAGAAGCCCCAGCTGTAAAACCAAAGAAACGCAAGATGAAGATCATGATAAACACTCCCGAGG
>JALTCK010000164.1 GCA_027074805.1 Thermococcus sp.
ACGTTCGAAAAGTGTTGCCGTACTTCCCAAAAAGCCAAGCGGCAGATGCGGTTCACGCGGCAACCTGTCTGATAACGGGGGCTGTGTTAATCACGAACGACAGACACTTTGAGAGGATTTCTAAAGCGGGTCTTATTGAAGTCTGGAGCATTACAACTGCCATTAAAAGACTAATCCGGAGGTGATCCCTTGCTCAAATACCTGGGCTACTTCGCGGTTGGAGTCTTCATCGGAATCCTCGCGGCGCTCTTTGGGCTTGGAGGAGGCTTCCTAATAGTGCCTACCCTCAACTTCCTCGGCGTCGAGATACACCACGCGGTAGGGACTTCGAGTGCCGCCGTGGTCTTCACCTCTCTCAGCTCGGCAATAGCCTATCACAGGCAGCGCAGGATACACTACAAAGCCGGCCTCCTGCTGGCCTTGACAGCTGTTCCGGGCGCCTACATAGGCGCGTGGGCGACGAGCTACATAAGCGCCGCCCAGCTTAAGATAATCTTCGGCGTCGTCCTCTTCCTCGTTGCGATAAAGATTTACCGGAAGAAGAGTGCCGAGCCACACGAGGTCAAGCTCGAAGAGGTTGAGCTCGACTATAAAATCATCCCCCTGGGAGGGTTCATAGCCGGAATCGCGAGCGGGCTCCTAGGAATCGGCGGTGGGGCCATAAACGTCCCCTTCCTGACCGCTATAGGCCTGCCCATCCACTACGCAGTGGCAACTTCCAGCTTTGCCATAGTCTTCACGGCAACAAGCGGGGCGATAAAGCACTACATGCTGGGCAACGTTGAGACACAGTGGTTGCTCCTTCTCGTGCCCGGCCTCATAATCGGTGCCCAGCTGGGGGCGAGGATAGCGAAGAGGACTAAAGCTTCTTCCCTCGGCAAGGCCTTCGCCGTTGTCCTGGCCTTTCTGGCCATCAGGATGATTCTCAAGGGGCTGGGTTATCCCGTCCCTTAATTTTTCTCTTTCTGGTTTTCACGTAAATCACCAGGAGCACCACTGAAACCGCCAGGGAGACGAGCCACGCTGCAACGAGAGGCCGGTCATAGGGGTAGTAGAGTTCCCCCATGAGCGCGTAGGGGATGGCCATTGGGAGCAGCATCAGGGCCAGGATCAACCCGAAGAAACCGCCGATGATGAAGACCAGGATATTGGAACTCCCGTAGCCCATCTCGCCCCTGATGAAGCCCTCCGCCCAGTAGCCGAGGAGGATGGTAACTGTCGCCAGGATTCCGGCACCGAGGGGGTGGATTAAGCCGAGCCCCTTCCTCTTCCACTGGATTACGCCATAGGCAGTGACCATGATAAGAAACGCGCCTGCACAGCTCATCCACTCGGTTAGGTCCCTGTAGAAGCCGTAAGGCGCGTCCCAGTTGGCGAAGGCTATAGCTCCTGGCTGGGTGAGGGTGAAGGCGAGGCTGACGAGGAGCCAGTATAGGAGGGGCTTTGACCCCATGTTGGAGTCAGCTTCATCAAACATCTTAGCGATAGAGGCCCGACCGAGTGGAAGGACAATACTGAGTTCCACCTTCAGTACCAACCGGTAGACCTCCATGAATATTTGGGATAAAAAGAAATCACCAAAGCGTTTCCTCAATCGACATTGGTTCTTCTCCAAGCTCTGCCGGCATCTTGTTAAAGGCCACAATAGCCATTATTTCACCAATTAAGACAAGAAGAAGCCCAATGATGATTACCGCCGTGAAAGCGCCCCACTTCATCCAGGTAGATGCATCCTTAAACTCCTTGACTTCTGTTATTTCATACATTGCTCCCCAAGCCCTGCTTCTGAAGTAGGCGCTTGCAGCAATGATTAAAAGGAAGATCAAAGCAGCCAAGACTATGACCTCAAGCCCTATCCCAGGCTCATTGCCAAACTCTTCGTGTATAACAACGCTCTCTCCAGGGGCTATCTCACGGGAACTACTTACTCCCATCTCCGAGGCTGAATGAAGCGAGTAAATGCCAAAAATGCCGAAGATAAATATGATCAAGAGTATCAGACCGGCAAAGCTAAAGATGACTCCATAGAGATAGTTTTTGAAGGGTCTGTCATCACCAAGCTTATCGCCTATCCCTTTGAGGGCTATGAGCACCAGTATGAGACCAACGAACGCAAGTACAGATCCTATGTAGGGCACAAACCCTCCAATCAAAGATAACAGGAGTCCCCAGAAGCCAAGGCTCTTCTCACTTGAAACGTCTATGCTCATCGTACCACCTAGAAATAGAATAACCTTCATCCTTAAAAATATTACGACAAAAAGATTGAATCAGAAAAGTCTCTCTACGGAAGATTTCTCTCTCTCGATGCTCTCAGGGAGGTTTGCGAAGGCAATTATCTGATATATCTCCGCTATCAAAAGGAACAAAAAACCTATGAGAATGATGAGAGTTATCACCCCCCATTTGTTCCATGTCGCAACTTTATCAAACTCCTCAACTCCGGTTAGTTCATACGTCGCGCGCCATGCCTTTATGGCAAAGTATACTCCTAAAATCAGAACAACGAATATTACAAAAAGACCGACTACTATCATAGTTATGCCCATATAGCCTAGGGAGTTGTGAAACTCATTCTCAAAGGCCATTTCAGCACTTGAGAACGAGAAAAATCCAACCAAGAGAAAAATCACTGCTAAGATCACCCCTCCAAAAGCCACCAATATCGAATACAGGTAATACCTGAAAGGTCTGTCATCACCAAGCTTATCCCCCATGCCCTTGAGAGCAATGAGAACCAGTATTCCACCTACGAGCGAGAGACTTCCAGTCGTGAATCCCACATATGGTATAACGCCCCCTACCCCACCAACGAGAATTAGAATAGAACCTATCAAACCCAATGTCCGCTCGCTTTTGAAGTCTACCTTCATTGACTCACCCAGAAAGCTGTGGGGCATTAACACTTTAAAAATTACGGGAGGAGTAAAAGGAAAGAGAATCACTTTGTTTTGGTTTCTTCTGGGGCTTTGGCTCCGGCGTTCTGAGATTCTTCAGTCCCCTCCCGATTTGGGGCCTCTTTTGTCTCAGCTGGCTTTTCAACGGCCTTCTCCACCTTGCCCACAGGCTTGAGAGGTTCTTTCTTCTCGGTGGACTTGGTGGCAGGTTTCGTAGCCTGCTTTGCCGCAGGCTTAGGCCTCGCTGCCGCTGGCGGCCTGATGCCGTAGCCTACTATCCTGAACTCTATTGTATCCCCGTCTCTAAGGTGATAGACGTAAGTCCCGTCTTCCTTCTTTTCAATCTTCTCAACCGGGAACCTGTAGTCCCCGAACTTCTCGTTTATCTCCTTGACTTTGTCCGGGTGGATTGGAACCCAATTGTATAACTCTAGATCCTCCTCGAACCCTCCCGTGGTCAGATAGTAGTTCTCTGTGAACCCAAGTGCTCCAGTCGGACAGACATCGACACAGAACTGACAAAAGGTGCACCTGCCATAGTCTATCTTCGGGTGAGGCCTCTTCTCAAGCTTTCCATTAACTTCCATCCACGTCATCTCTATGGCCCTAGCAGGGCATATCTGACCGCAGAAGTTACAGCCGACACAGGTCTTCCAGTTCAGCGTGTGGAATCCCCTGTACTTCGGTGCCGGCTCTATCTTCTCGAAGGGTATCTTTATCGTTACCGGCTTCTTGAAGAGGTACTTGACCCCCATCCACGGCTTGACGAATGACTTCTTGAACTTGACCTTCTCCTCGCCGACAACCCTAACCCTTGGCTTCTCAACGCTCTCCATCTTCATCACCTGTCTATGTCCGGCGGGCAGTTGTCGAGGGTCTTCAATATGACCGGAACGTCCGCCAAACGCGCCCCCCTCAGGAGTTCCTCAAGCACCGTAACACCGTGACTCTGGCTCGGACCCCTGACGTGTACGCGATAGGGCTTGTGAGTCCCATCACTCACAACGTAGGCTCCAAAGTCTCCCTTGGTTGACTCGACGTGGGCGTATGCATCCCCCTTCGGAACCTTGAACCTGGGCAGGTTCTTGAGCTTTGGATCCTTAACCATGTATGGTCCGCTAGGCGGCCCCATATCAAGGAGTTGCTCCAAGATATAGAGATCCTGTTCTATCTCATACCTTCTTACCAGAACACGCGCGAGACTGTCCCCCTCCTTGAGAACGGGGATCTCAAAGTCAAGCTGGTCATAGAGGTAATACGGGTCATCCTTTCTCACGTCATATGGAACACCTGTGGCGCGAAGGTTCGGTCCAGTTACTGCGTGCTTGAGGGCGAACTTCCTGTCCATCACTCCGACTCCCTCCGTCCTCTCGAATGTGATATAATTGTCGAAGAGTATCTCGTCGAAATCTTTGAGCTTGGACTTGAGGTATTCAACCGTGTCCCTGAGCTGTCTCAACCAGTGATCACCTGGTATATCCCTCCTAACACCGCCGGGGACGGTGTAAATGTGGTACACCCTTCCACCCGTGAGTTCCTCAAAGAGGCGCAGGAATCGCTCACGATAGGCAACGGCCCACTGACCAGGGGTGTAGAGACCAATCTCATTTCCAAAACCCATTATCCAGAACATCCATGCACTGAGTCTTGCCATCTCCAAGACGACATTCCTTATCCATATCGCCCTCTCAGGGACCTCCCATCCGATGATCTCATCGACGGCCATCGAGTATATATTTTCCGGAACGTCGCTCTCCGGAACGCAGATACGAAGGAGCAGGGCTATGTTGGTGAAGTAGGGTCTCTGCTCGGCGAGCTTTTCAAAACCCCTGTGAAGGAAGCCAGGGTTGACTATGGCCTTCTCCACTCTGTTCCCGTCCATCTTCAGGATTATGCTGAAGTTTTCAGTTGCCATGTGTTGTGGACCAAAGAACAGCTCGTAAGTGTCCTTGTCTATGGGGTGAAGATACATATCGTGCTTCCTTGCCTCTTCCCTCAATTCGCGCGGAACCTCAACTTTCTCCATCTCTTTCACCTCATATCACGTAATTAGTCTTGCTCTCGTCGTATCTGTCGAAATCCTCGCCGTAGATCATCTTGACGTAGCCTATCATGTTGAAGTCCTTCCTGAACGGATGCTTCTCATATTCCCTCGGCTCGAGAATAAACGGCCCAAGCCTCGGATTGCCTTTGAATATTATACCAAAGAACTCATGTGCCTCCCGCTCGTAGGTCTCAGCGACAGGCCATATATCCATGACAGTTGGCATCTCGGCATTCTCCCTGGGTATCCGGGTCCTAACAAAGGCGTGGACGCTCTCGCTGACGCTCCAGAGCTGGTAGACAAGCTCGAATTCCCCTTCCTTAAGCCAGTCCACGGTCGTTATCTGGATCAGTATCTCGAACTTCTCACTCGCGACCTCGAGGAATTCGTGTATTCTGTCCGCAGGAACTTTGAACTCAACGCGCCTCTCACGCCTAATACTTCCTTCAGCGTATGGGGCCTTCTCAAGGATAGCTTTGACTAGTCTTCCCTCCTTCGTATTGGGGAGCCTTGGAGCCTCTGCCACTTCTTCAGCCTTTTCTTCAACCTTGGGTTTCTCGTTCATATCCATGCCAACCACCTCTTTCCTTCCTTCTCACGCCAGCCTTCTCCAAACAGCTCGTCCTGGTTCTTCTTATACCATTCATAGTTATCCCTATAGCGCTTCCATCCGTCAGCTTTTCCACTCTCAATCTTCCTCATGATTTCCATTATACCATCCATGACTGCCTCCGGTCTTGGCATACAGCCGGCGATGGCAACATCAACCGGAAGGTATTTGTCGAACTGTTTAACTACGTTGTAGGAGTCCCAGTAGACTCCCCCGTTTATCGGACAGGAGCCGTGTATCATAACGTACTTGGGATCCTGCATCATCTCGTAGGTTATGATTATCCTTTTGAGAGTCTTTGGGGTGACGTAACCCGTGATGAGGAATAGATCGCCCATCCTCGGGGCCGGGTTGGGCATTATCCCGAATCGCTCGAAGTCGTACCTTGCAGTGGCAAGTGGTGGCATCTCGATACCGCCACAACCCGTACAGAACGCCACTATCCAGAGGCTCTTCTTGCGTGCCCACCTGAATAGGGGCTCGAAGAGCTTGAACTCCTGGAGCTCATAGGTTATGAAATCGTCATTTCTCTCGCTCATCTGCATCACCTCACACCGTCAGGAGTACGGCTATTATTCCTATTATCGTCGGCCACTTCCAGAAGAACTTCGCGGCCTGATCGATGGTGAACCTCGGGTAGATGCTGGCCACGAATATCGCTATGAAGAGCACCGCTATCTGCTTGATGAGCAGTTCGATGAGGTTACTGGCCCCGCCGAGGAAAAGCACTGCGAAGAAGGCTGTCTCGGCGAAGAGCTGAACCGCATGCTGGGTGAAGAGCAGTGCCGCGTGTTTGCCGCCATACTCAAGCATAGGACCCATTGAGATTTCTGCGGGAGCTGTGATGATGTCGAATGGTTCGAGACCGAGCATTGCTTGGAAGACTATGTCAAAAACTATGAAAGCCAAAAGCAACGCTGGAACGGTTATGCTCCACCCGTGAACAGACTGAAGGGCCACTATCTCACTAAGCTTGAAGCTGCCCCAGTGCTGGACGATAGCTATCAGTGCGAGACCATATGGCAGCTGCATGGCCACCATCGTAAGCAGCCCACGCTGAACACCGACTGCCGAATAGGGGTTGCCCGAACTCATGGCGCCGAGCATTATTCCCAACATCGGTACCTCAAGAAGGTATGCAACTACGATTAAATCGGCATTGCTACTGAAGAGCTGGAAGTTGGCAATGGGTATAAAGAGCAGCGCCGTTATAGTGGCCCCAAGGGCAAATACCGGCCCGAAATCGTAGATGAGGCCGTGGCTAACGCTTTCCTTCTTTCCGAGGAGCTTAAGTGTATCGAGAATGGGCTGGTAGAGGGGAGGTCCCACTCTACGCTGTATCCTTGCCATTGCCTTTCTCTCGATACCCATGAAGATGAAGCCCATGAAAGTCGCGTATATGAGCATTCCAATGACTTCTAGGACAATCTTCCAGTCAATCCCTATCATTCACAACACCCCCCAAAGCGCTAAGATTAGGAGCACTATCGCAAGGTACCAAGAGTAACTCTGGACGTTTCCGTTATAGAACGACTGCCTGAGAGTATCAGCGAAGTCCTCTGCGATTCCAGCAATTCTCTCATAGAACCTATCCCAGCTGTACTTGAGCCAGAAGTCAAGGGCTTCAGCAAGTGGCTTGTAAAAGTTCCTCCTGATGGAGAGATTGTAGTCCTCAATCACCGGGTTACCGGATTGATACGTGTTTGTGACCGGTATTTTCCTTGTAGTGGCTCCGTAGAGGAATACCAAGCCCGCTATGGCCAAGCCAAGGACCAGCACTATTGTGACAAGGAGGGCGTTGTAGGTTCCTGTGGGGGTTACGAGCTTGAAATAGTCACCGCCAACTATCTCGCTTCCAAAGGCCTTGTTGATATACTCAGTCACAAGCCCTGGAGCAACTCCAAAGAGGATGTTCGGTATCGCAAGTATTGCCATTCCGATGAGAAGCGGGAGCGGTGCCTCCTTGACGTTATCGAGATCACTGGGCCTCTGACCGAACCATACTGCGTAGAGGAACCTGACAACGTAGGCAAATGCTAGGCCACTTCCGAGGAATATCGCACCCGCGACAAGGGGCATGTGAGCCTGTATAGCAGCCTCATAGATGAGCCACTTGCTCGCAAACCCTGCCATTGGGGGTATCCCTGAAAGACTTAGGACGGCTATAAGTCCCATGGCAAAGGTAAATGGCATCTTCTCAGCGAGCCCACCCATGTCTTTGAACTTAGTCTTTCCAGTCTGTAGGATTATGGCAGCCGTCACGAGCCAGAAGAGGCCCTTGAAGACCGCATGGCTGAGCACGTGGAAGAGTCCTCCGGCGAATCCAAGAGATGTCCCGACGCCGAAGGCTAGAAGTATATAGCCAACCTGACCAACAGAGGAATATGCGAAGAGTTTTCTGATGTCCTCTTGGAGGACGGCCAGAAAACTCGCCACGACTACCGTTATTGCCCCTATCCACGCTATTACATAGGCGAAAGTGAGGTGGCCGTGGAACGTTCCGAACTCAGCGTAGAGCTTGGCTCCCATGAGGATGTAGAGGAGTAGAATACCGTAAACTCCAGCCTTACTCAGGGCACCACTGAAGAACGAGGTGTAGCTCTGGTTCGCCTCACTGTAGGCCCCAGGCGCCCAGACGTGGAGAGGGAAGGCTCCTGCCTTGACTCCAAAGGCCGTGAGGAACAGAACGAATAACAATGCGCTCTCGCCCTTGCTTATGGCACCGATTGAAAGGTCCATGTAGAGAGCCTGCCTTATCGTAGCGAAGTCGAGAGCTCCGGTCTTGGCATAAAGGATCGCTATCCCAAGCATCATTGCATAGGCCCCTATGACGCTCAGAACGAAGTACTTGAGAGACTCGTGCCTGTTATTTCTGAGCACCATCATGAAACTGGCAAATGTCATGAGTTCCCACAGCAGGAAGAACCCTATGAAGTCTTGGCTGAGGAAGACGCCTAAGACTCCGGTGTAGCTCATGAGGGCAAAGAGCCATTCGTAGCCGCTTCTTGAGGTGGAGATCATTCCAAGGGCCATTGCTATTCCGACAATAGCAGCCACTGCCGCAAAATACCAGTTCAGAGCGGTAAGCTGGAAGATGAGTTTGAAACCACCAACGGTGATGGTGTAGTTTATGGAGTTACTCAGGACTGTCTGGTAGGTTTTAGCTAGGATCACAACCGGGATGGCTGCACCAATAAAGCCAATTGCCTCGCGGATACCCCTCACGTCAAAGGCCCAAGCGAGTATTCCGGCAACCAAAGGGGCAAATATGAGTATCATGAGGTCGTTGATCATGCTCCCACCCCCATTAGAGGCACGTTGCTTACGTACCTAGTCACATCAAATATGTCAGCACCTGCCTTCTGGGCGAGACTCCATGCGTAGTTCGGGTAGAATCCTATGACGAGTATTAGGGCAACTAGGAAGAGCATTATTGCCCCGAGTGCAAAGCTCTCACTGAGCCTTTCGCCCCCTCCAGCAAACCATATCCTGTGTATCAGCCTGAGGTAATAGACCGCCTCGACGACGCTGGCACCGAGGATCAATGCAACTCCCCATGTATAACCTGCACTAACACCTGCGAGCATGATACGCACCTTGCTCCAGAAAATGTTGAATAGCGGTATTCCCACCGCCGAAAGGGATCCAACCGTTATGGCAAAGGCCGTAAGTGGCATCCTCCTGCCAAGTCCCTCGAAGTCCTCCAGCGTTGTGCCCCCGAGCTTAATTCCAACGTAGCCGACTCCGAGGAACAGGAGCGCCTTGACTATGGCGTGGTTGACCATGTGAAATACTCCAGCGTCAACGCCCGCCTGGCTCCCAAGGGCTAGGGCAAAGGCTATCATGCCAACCTGACTTATTGAAGAATACGCTATCATCCTTTTGACGTCCCTCTGCCTGAGTGCCGAGAACTCGGCGACAACGACTGTCAACACTGCCATTATCACCAGCAACCTAAGTACGGAATGCCACGTTGAGACGGCCTGCATGAGATAGAGCAGCCTTGCAGCTGCATAGAGGCCGGCTTTGACAACAAAGGCTGAAAACATCACGGTTATCGGGTGGGGTGCCGCCTGATAAGCGTCAGGCGCCCAAGCGTTGAGCGGAAAGAGCTCCGCTTCCACTGCGAGTCCGAATATTAGGAGGGCCAGCCCAACCTGCGCAACCGTCGGGTTTATGTTACCAGCAAGCTGTGCTATTTGTGCCATGTTGAGGGTTCCAGTTGCACCATAGATAAGGGCAATACCGATGAGGAAGAAGCTCGAGCCTATACCTCCAAGTATCATGTACTTCATGGAAGCCTCGGCAGCTTCGCCCGTCTTGTTGTAGGCGGTGAGAGCATAGGCTGTTATTGCCGTTATCTCCATGAATACGAAGAGGTTAAAGATATCGCCAGTGGCTATCATTCCCGTCGCTCCAAGCATAAGGAGAAGGAATAGCATGGCATACTTGTCCAGTGGTTCAACCTTGACAGCCTTAATGCTGAAGTAGGCCATGAAGAAGCTTATTACCGCGATTATGAGCACGAAGAGTGCTGCGAAGTGTCCTATATAGAGATTTATGCCGACTGGGGGCCTCCAGCCACCTGCCATGACGATGATAGGCTTGTCGCTTGTATAAACCTCGTTGAAGACCCATCCCGCGATCCCTACCTGAGCAAGGGTCACAAGCAGCAGGAAAGGCATGACCGCCTTCTTGCTGATGGCCTTTATTACCGGAACGAAGAACGCGCTGACCAGAGGGAGTGCAATTATGAGGGCAGCGTACTGACCGTTCATCCTCTCAACCTCCTTATCTCCTCCACGTTGAGGGTTCCATACTTCTCGTAGAGAATTATCGCCACACTAAGAGCCATTGCAGTCGTCGCAACACCGATAACTATTGCCGTGAGAACCAGCGCCTGGGGAATCGGGTCGACTGCCTGGTTTGGACCAACTCCCTCACTCAAAATCGGAGCGCTCCTTCCGCTGATGTAGCCGACGCTTATGAGGAGAAGGTTAACTCCAGTCTCCATGATGCTGAGGCCGATGAGCATCTTCAGGAGGTTCTTCTTAACAAGCACTGCGTAGAGACCAATGAGTATCAGACTTATGGCACCAAAGTAGTAGACGCTTATGTGGATCATTCCCTCACCTCCTCCTTGATCATGTTGTCAATGATCCCGCTGAGCTCGGTGCCGACCTTAAGTCCTATAATAGTATAGATCACTGGTATAAATCCGCCGCTGAGAAGTCTACCTATGTTGTTCGTGCCGAGCTGCCAGGTCTGCCATATCCAGTCAAAGAGGAAGTATCCACCGATCATCAGACCAATTAGACCCACGATAACATAGCCCATGCCCACGAGACCCTCAGCGACCTCAAAGCCCTTGTGTGGGATTTCGTAGACTATGAAGGCCATATAGAGCAGGAGAAAACCGGTTGCTATCGTCGCTCCTCCAGGGAAACCTCCACCAGGTGTCAGGTGTCCATGAATGAATATATAAGCACCAAAGATGAGTACAAAGGGGAAGAGGTACCTCGTTCCCGTTGTCAAGACAATAGAACCCTCAGTTCTGGCAGTGCGCTCCTTCTTCCTCTTCCAGAGGAGTGCCCCAACACCGGTGGATGCTATGAATAGGACGGTGACCTCACCGAGAGTATCGAACCCACGGTAGTTGACGACAACAGCGGTCACGGCGTTAACTGCGCCTGTTTGAGCCTTTACATTGTTAAGGTAGTACTGGCCAACGAGCATCTTGTCCTGGCCGAAGGGAACTCCAGCAAACGCCTGAGCAATCCAGTAACCTATTATCAGGAGAGTTATTATCGCAAGAGAGCGCTTGAGTACGCTCACCATCTCATCCACCACCCTGGCTTCTCTTCCTCTTCAGTCTCAAAGCGCCTCGTCCTTTTGATTGCAAATATGAACACTGCACCGCTGAGGGCAGCACCTATTGCAGCTTCAGTCATTGCCACGTCGGGAGCCTGAAGCATGAAGAACAGTATTGAGGCGAACAGACTTACAGCAGCCATCCCCACAGCCGCTGCTAGGAGGTCTTTCCACTCCACCGCAAGGATGGCGGAGATTATCATTATTGCCACGATTATGTACTCAATACATGAGATGCAGTTCATTCTTCACCACCCTCCTCAGGAACTGTTTCGGGGGACTCCACATTATCCCTCTCTTTGGCCCTTATGTGCTCACCGTATTTGTCAACGACACTGCCCTCCCAGAGGGGCACGCCACTCCTGTAGGCTGCCCTGATGAGGGCATGAGCGCTTATTGGGTTTGTGAGCAGAATGAAGACTGCAACCGCTATCGTCTGAACTATCCATGCTGGAGAATAACCGAGCCCAACGGCCCAGAGCCCAACGCCGACTATGACACCAAGGGAACCGAGGGTGGCACTTTTAGTCGATGTCTGCATCCTATTGTAAACATCCGGCATCCTGATTAAACCTAGTGCCGATAGGAAGTAGAAGAACGTTCCTATAAAGACAAGGGCTTCTCCAATTATCGCCAAGGCGTTCATAGGCCTCCCTCCAAGTACCTTGCAAATGCAATGACACCCCCAAAGGCCAGTAGAGCATAGACGAGGGCAACGCTGATGTATATCATTCTACCATAGTAAAGGGCAAAGACGACCATCAGGCCGGTAGTGATTGTCGTCATGATGTCAACCGCTACCAGTCTGTCCACGGTGGTCGGTCCTTTGAAGACCCTGTACATGCTGAGCAGGGTCGCTATAGCTATGAGAGCCAGATATACGTTCAGACCTATCATCCGAAGATCACCTTCAGGAACTTTTCAAATGGATTCGTTATATTGGCTGATGTAACCTTCACATGCTCCTCATCATTTTCCGTAAGTGCTTCCTCTGGTACCCATATCCAGTGAATAAAGTAACTTTCTCCATCCACGTCTAGCGTTATTGTTCCGGGCGTCAGTGTGATTGAGTTGGCAAGAGCAAGCTTTCCTGCGTCCGTCTTAAGAACAGTCCTGCACTTGACGACGCCAGGTCTTATGGGCCTCTTAGGGTGGAGAACCCTATAGGCAACATCAAGATTTGCCATGATCATGGCCCACAGGAAGTAGGGGATGTATGCTATGGCGTAGGCCAGCTTCTTTGGATGGAGGTTCGAGAGTCCGCCGGTTGTGAATATCTCGTACGTGAGTGCAGCAACTATCAGGGACAGCACGAACCCAAATGCGAGTTCCTGGGGATCCAAACTGGCCGTCATAAACAGCCATATCACAAACAGGACTATCACCGTGTATAGATATCGGCTGAGTTTGCTCGCCTCTTCCATTGGACAACCCTCCGGAGGTTAATGCAACACCACATTCAAACACCGAAATCTTGAAGCTACCTTTTGGTTTTTAACATACTCTTATAAACCTTACCAGCAGAGAACAATGGTTTAAAACTTTTGGTTGAAATGGAGGCATCAGAATTGTCCTTTAGTGATAAGGACGGTTCGCTATGGAGCACAATCTACTGAAGCCAATTTGGAAGGGATGAAAAATAAATAGCTAAATCGGCACTCAATAAATCGATATCCTCTTAACGCCCTCGAGCTTCGAGAGTTCGTTTATCAGCTCCCCAGGGATTGGTTTTTCGGTGATTATCGTGAGTGTTGCCTCAGGATATAGCTCCGGATCTTCTGCAACAACTTGGACTATGTTGATATCCCTCTCCGCTAT
Source organism: Thermococcus sp. (assembly GCA_027074805.1). Lineage (GTDB taxonomy): Archaea > Methanobacteriota_B > Thermococci > Thermococcales > Thermococcaceae > Thermococcus. The sequence goes on from JALTCK010000164.1 coordinate 13,241, forward strand.
CTTCTGCGCGATCTTGGCTAGGATACCTATGGCCCTTGGCTCGGGCTCTATTTCGATGACACCATATCCAACGTGTCTGCCTACGTACTTCATATGAACTGTTGGCTCGAGGTTCAGGAATATCTCCCTGAGTTCGGGTATCTTGAGTATCATCATGACAGTTTCCTTCACAACACGCCTGTCAACGTCAAGGGCTTTGGCTATCTTTGTGTACGGAACCTCTATGTCGCCAGCCTTCACCTTCATATCGTCAGAAACCCTGAGGCCGTACTTGAGGAGCGTCTTCGCGATCTGCTTTCTGACGGGATATTCATCAAAGTAGTGCTCAATCTTACCCCACATGACCATTCACCCAAGATAGTTCATCAGTAGACTGTTTAATCCAATCATATTAAAATGTTTCCATGTCCGCGTGCCGTCAAAAGGTCTTTCCTTAAAAAGTTATGCTCACGATAGGCCGTTAATGGGCATTAATCTCGGATTTTTTATCCATGGATGCCTTTTTAAAAAGGACTCAGAGAAAGCCGCAACATGGTAGAAATAAGACTACCCCACTCATACTTCCAGGATGTTGGTGATAGGATAAGGTTCGTTTGGAGGGAAACCCTCTACGCAGACCTTCCAAAGGGAGAGCTCGAAAGGATTATCCGGAAAAAATATCACATCTCACCCCACATTGAGGTCAAGGATGGAGCCCTCCTGATAAATACAGACCACCCAAAGATAGAAGGATTCGTGGCCATCTACATCCAGAACAATCTTGGAAACATGCTGAGGAACAGATATACGAAGAGGAAAGTCCTCTACATCCACGAGGGTATGGGGATTCCCCTACTCGGCTATAACGCCTTCGGACTGATAGACAGGGGTACCAACCTCATACAAGTAAGGGGCGTCACCGGATGCAATCTCAGCTGCATTTTCTGTTCAGTCGATGAGGGGCCATACTCAAGAACGAGAAAGCTTGACTACGTTGTGGACATCGATTACCTGATGAAGTGGTTCGACGAGGTTGCAAGGATAAAGGGGACAGGGCTAGAGGCTCATCTCGACGGACAGGGTGAACCACTAATATACCCGTTTCGAGTTGAGCTTGTACAGGCCTTGAAGGATCATCCAAACGTCTCAACCATCTCGATGCAGAGCAACGGAACCCTTCTGACAGACAAGCTCGTTGAGGAGCTGGCCGAGGCTGGATTGGATAGAGTGAACCTGTCCCTTCACTCCCTCGA
>JALTCK010000165.1 GCA_027074805.1 Thermococcus sp.
GGACCAGCACCGAGAAGTATGGCACTCTTTACTATGTTCTCTGTGTTGGGCTCTGCAAACCTGAAACCGCCACCGATGATTCCGGCGCTCAACAGTATCAGAAACAGTGTAATGAGGCCGTAGATGCTCTGGGTCATTGGCAGGCCCTCGAGTATCAGGGCATTCTTGAAGTTCTTCTCGTCTTCAGCAACAACTCCAGCTGCAGCTGCACCTGCAACTCCAACACCGAAGGCCGATGCCGCTCCTGCGAGACCTGCTGCGAGGGCAGCACCGAGGGATACGTAAACTATCGGATCCATCCTTCCACACCTCCTTAAGCTTCAAGCTCCAGTTCAGACACTTCCCTTTTCGATTTGAACGGGCTGAAGGGTTTACCCTCGCCCGAGTAGAACGTACCAAAAAACTCCACGTACTGAAGGCGGAGAGAGTGAACGAACGCTCCAAGGGCATTTATTGCGGTCGAAAATAGCTGACCGCCAAAGAATATGATGACACCTATGACTATGCCGAGAGGAACCACACTTATCTTTATGCCCCAGACCATTCCCGCCAAGACATTAACGACCATTGCTATTCCACTCGTTGCCAGTGCCAGCGCCATGAGCCTTGCATAGCTGAGCCACGTCCCCACGAAACCGAAGAAGTCCGAGATTATCATGAGCGCCGCTAAACCCCCGTTTGCCGCTATCTCACCTATAGCGAAGAGCACCAGTCCCACTCCGAAGAGGGCCTTTGCACTCATTAGAGCCCACCCTGGCTTTGATGGCATTGCATAGAGGACTACTGCGAGTATTATCAGCATCCACGGGAACTGCTCAAGGAAAGCACCCTTTCTGTCACCATTCTTCCATCTAACGAGGAAACCTATTGTGTAACCCAAGAACAGGTGAGCCAAACCTATCGCAAGGGCGAGCATCAGGACAAACATCGGGTCCTTGAGAGGGTCAGTTATGCGGGGGAACTGGGCGTTGGGATTGCCCGTGAGGTACTGAAGGACTATATCGCCCGCGTTACCAAAGTAGCTGCCGAAGAGTATCCCCATGAACATCGTGAAGCTCGCACTCCAAAGAAGGGTGTAGGCGAACTTGTATGTACCGTCGTTGAACTTCTTGTGCCCTTTGACGAGCAGGGCCGCAACGATGCCGACTATCAGACCGTAGAGGAAGTCTGTGAGCATAAAACCGAAGAAGAAAGAGTATGTGAAGGCTATAATCGGGGTCGGATCGATTTCATTGTACATAGGAACGCCATACATCTCCGTGAGCATTTCGAAGGGCTTCGCCCATCCTGGGTTCTTGAGCTTGATTGGTATATCTTCGATCTCCTCATTGCTCGGCTCCTTTACGTTGATGTAGGCCTTTCCGTTGGTGACCCTTTTTATCCCCTCGAGAATCTCAGGGACATCTTTCCTGGGAATCCATCCCGTGAGTGCAAAGGTCATGTTCGTTCTCGCAAGCATCGGAAGGATCGTCGCTTTATCGCGCTCGTTCTCCATCAGCTCCTGATAGAAAACGACGTCATCGTAATAGAGCTCTGCTATCTTAGCAGCCTCTTCCCTCGCACTCTCGAGCTCTTTCTCCTTCTCCTTCAGCTTTTCCTCGTAGACTGGGATGAGCTTATCCGGGCTTCCCTCACCCTTGGGAACCTCTATCCTCTCAAAGGAATACTTGGCGAGAACGGGGTTAGCTTTCTCATAGTCGCTCCTAAGAAACGCAAAAACCACAAGAACCTTGTCCTTCATTTCTTTTGATACAAAGGCAACACGACCCTCCGTGGCCTCTCTCAGCTCCTTCAACATCCCCTCAAACTTCTGCCTCTCAACCGTGCCCACAACTACCTCAACGAGACCGCTGTGCCTGAGGTAGCCCACGTCTATGTTGATGGCCGCAAGGAGCTCGAGCACCGCTATATTCTCTTTAATCTGCTCTATCTCCGTTTGAGTGGAGGTTATCTTGTTCTCAACGGCCTTAACCTCCGGCTCTACCACTGAGAGAAAGTCTTCGACATCCTTTATGAGCTTCTCAATGCCCTCGTACCTGTACTTCTTTTTCTGCCTCTCCGGAGGGAATATGAAGGCCTTAATCCCCCCACCCGAGGACTTCCTGTAATCCCTGAGGAAGTCAGCAAGTCGAGATATCGTTATGCTGTACGAGGCAGCCTTCCTGTGGTACTCGTTGGGGGAATCCCTCTGGGCAAGCCCAACCTCAAGTTCCCTAATCTCAACCGCTCCAGCCTCATGGAGGTAAGTGAGGAGCGGATCCTTAAACCGACTCAGAGTAATGACCTCAATCTTGACCATCTCTTCAGGCCGGAACATCTCAGCTCCCTCTTATCAGTTCTATCCCGGCGTTGATGGCGTTTTCAAAGTTGTTAGTGGCCTTAATCCTAAGCTCCTCTATCTCCTTGTTACCCTCTTCAAGAATAGCCCGAGCCTCATTCTCACCCTCAATGCGAGCCTTTTCAATTATGGTCTGAGCCTGCTTCTCGGCGTTCTCTATTATCTCTTTCTCGATGAGCTTGGCATCCTCCTTGGCCTTTGCCACCACTTCCTTGGCCTCGGCCTTTGCCTTCTCAATACGCTCCTCTGCATTTCTTTCTGCCTCAACAATCTGCTTGATGACGTCCTCCATTATTAGCCCCCCAATGAACTTGAAAACAGTTGAACTTCACGCCAACTTTGGCTTCCCTAACTTGGTTTAAATAGTTTATGGTGTCTGCAGAAAAGGGAATAAAAGAGGCTCAGTCCCCGGAATCCGTTTCCTTGTCCTTCTTCTTCTCCACAAGGTCCTTGAGATCGCCTAGAGCGGAGTTTTTGGCGAACATTATTATCTGGCCCTTCTGAGGAAGCTTGGTGTCACCCGAAGGTATTATCAAGTTACCCTTCTCATCGTAAATGGCTACTATGAGCGAATCCCTCGGCAGCTTGAGGTCTTTCACGAGCTTGCCGGCTATTTCCTTACCCTCATCTATCTGGAACTTGACTATCTCAGCGCCCTCCTTGGGGAATAATACCCTGTCAAAGCCCGGTGTGACTATGTTCCTGCTTATGTATTCGGCTGCTATCTCCTCCGGCGAGATGACGAAGTCAAAGTACTTCCTGAGGTCAGTGACCTCCTCAAAGATGCGTCTGTTCTGAGGGTTGCTTATCCTCAGGGAAGTCTTGATCCTGGGGTTGAGGTGCTTCGCCAAAATGCATGCTAGCAGGTTTGCGTCGTCCTTGCCGGTCAAAGCAGCGAAAGCGTTTGCCTGCTTTATATTAGCCTCCTCCAGGGTCTTTGGATCTGTCGCGTCGCCTTCAATAACAAGCCCATTTATCATGTTTGCCAGTTCCTTGGCCCTCTCCCTGTTCTTTTCGACTATAGTAACATCGTGTCCGTCGCTCTCGAGCATCTTGGCGACGAGGTAGCCGACCCTTCCCGCACCCATTATTATGACGAACATCAGTCCTCACCGAGCAGGTATTTGGCTATCTCAGCGTATGCCGGCCTAGTGATGAAGATTCCAATTAGCACACCCAGTATCGTGGTGAATGCAAATCCCTTGAGGGTTCCGACGAAGTATACCAGCAGGAAGCTCATTGCCGCTATGGTCGTTGCCGCTGAGGCGAATATGACGAAGAACGCCCTGCCCATTCTCTTTATAACGCTCGAACGCCTCGTGATCTTCATTGTTCGTTCGCCACTGAGTAGTTCGTCCGTGATGACCACCTGCTGATCAACTCCAGTTCCTATCGCGGCCACTATACCTGCTATACTCGGCAGGTCAAGGTTCCAGCCTATAAGAGCCGCAACTCCAAGGATTATAATGACTTCAAAGAGGCTCGTCGATGCAACGGGTATCGCTATCCTCCAGTTCCTGTAGTGGAAGTAGATGATAGCCAGCACGGTCAGAAGGGCCGCTAGGCCCGCGTATAATGCCTGTAGTTTAAAGTTCTCACCAAGACGTGGTGAAATGAACTCCATACCGACAACGGTGAGTTTCACGGGGAGGGAACCACTCTTAAGGACAGTATAAACCTTGTTAGCCTCCTCACTTGCAGTGACCCTGTTGGGTGCAGAGCCCGAGATCTGGACGCTCGTGTGAGGCACTCCGTTGGCAAGGTCCTCCCCAACGGCGTAGGGGCCGTAAAGGCCGAGAACCCTCGTCACTAGGGCCTCGTCTGGTTCACCCTGCATTCTTGTAATGTACCTCACCTTCAACCCCTTAGCCTCAAGCTCCGTCTGGAGATTCTGGGGGACGTCCACGAGCACTACATTGGCTTTACCCTGGGCGAGTTTAGCGAGATCATCGGCGCTCTGGTTGGCATAAGCCACGGTGGTTATGTTAAATGCCTTCGCTATCCTCTCGAGAAGGGGTGTCGCCTCGGGCGCCTTCGAGTTAAAGGCAGAACTGTTCATAAGCTTGTATATGTTTTCGGGGACTACTAACAGCGAGTTGACGGGAGGGTCAAGGAACATGTCAACCGGCCAACCTGCCTTTCCCTTCGCCAGTTCAGCAAATTTCTCGGCGGACGCCTTGGTTACAGTAAATGGAACGTTCCACTGATAGCTTTGAGCCCCCAACTGCCTTATATTAGGTGGATCAACCCTGACAACATCCTTCCCAGTACCGAATATCACCCCACCAAACTCCATGTAGAAGACACCCTGACTCTCAATGACGCTCTTTATCTGATTCGCCTGCTCCTCACTGCTAATGTTCGCCACCTTTATCAAGACTATCTGGTTTCCCTGGGCTTCTATCGTGATTTCTTTCACTCCAAGCGTGTTCAACCTCTTCTGAAGAGAATCCGTAACAAGCTGCATTGTCTGGGCATCCACAGGATGTGCGGTCTGGGCAACTAACGCCACACCACCGGCTATGTCTATTCCAAAGGTCAGAGGCCGGAGCGTGAGAGTGATGATTGAACCTGTGAGCACAAGAACGAGGAGAATTATCCTCCAGTTCCTGAGAAGCTTCTTAGTCCTCCTATTCATGAGCTACCCCCCTTTGAAACGCTTCTGGTGAGGTACCATTTAAGAACTCCTGCGTTGAGCACCCACGTGTTCATGAAGTCTGCGAGAAGACCAAAGATAAGAACTACAGCAATGTTGTCTATCGTCTGGCTCGTTGAAATCAGCCATAGCATGAAGAGGGCACCGAGGGTCGTGGTGCTCATGGTAAAGCCCGTGGACACCGCGTTGAGATAGGCTCCCTCAACAGTATCCTCTTTTCTCTTCAGGAGCTTTGTCGTTAGGAGTATGTTGCTATCAACTGTATAACCGATAAGCATCAGCAAAGCCGCTATCGTCGCTGTAGTGAGCTCTATCCCGAAGACTCCCATCATGGCAACCGCAATGGTCATGTCCGATAAGGCAGAAAATATTATCGTCATTGATGGGACGAAGTTGCGGAAAAACAGGAAGACCACAACGGCCATTGCTATGAAGGCAAATATTATCGCCCTGATCCCCTGTTTCTGAGCAACCTCACCGAAAGTCGGCTGAACCTCGCTGTGGGTGTACTCAGCGTTGGGATACTCCCCCCTCATAGCATCAATTATCTTGGTTGGATCCGTGCCTACTGGTGCGTAAATCCTTACGCCCTTCACGTTCACACCACTGAAGCTCTCAACCCTAACCGGAACCCCAAGCTGATTTGTAAGCTCCTTGGCTAGGCTATCCGGATTCGCATTAACGCCATAAGCCGTCACAACGACTCCACCCTGAAGATCTATCCCCAGCGTAGGAAAGTGAACCGCGAGCAACAATAGGGCCACGAGGAAAACGGCGAGAGGATACACGACCATCTTCTTATAGTCCATCTCAGCTAGAAACCTCAATTTTTCGCGTTTTTTTGCTCTTATGTTTTCCCCGGCCGTCGTCTCGGCCTTCTTTTTAGCCTTTGGCATGCTGTCACCCCGTCCGAAGTTTTCATAAAACTTGTCGATAGTAAGGAAGGCTTAGGTTTTAAAATTAGTGGTCGCCTTCACCAAGGAAACTCAAAGGAAAAGGATAGAAAACCCTTTTATTCGGAAGCCCTCCGGATGAGAAAAAAACTAACAGGAGAAAGCACTTTAATCCATACAAAGCCATCTCTAATAGAACTAACCCGCAAAAGCTCCTTCCACAACTCCCCGCTTTAGGGATTAACTTTAAAAAGGGTGCAGAGTACCCACCCCTCAGGTGAGAGCCATGGCCGAGATAGAGACAATAGGTTTTCACTACGTTGTTGAGGCAGCCGGTTGCGATCCCCAGATCCTCGGTAACGCTGACAGAATAAGGGAGATATTCCTCGAGGCGGCAAAGGTAGGGAAAATGGAGATAAAGGCAAGTTACTTCTTCAAGTTCTCTCCGACTGGGGTCAGTGGCATGGTCATAGTTGCAGAGAGCCACATCTCGATTCACACCTGGCCAGAGAAGGGCTACGCAGCTCTGGACGTATACACCTGCGGCACTACAGCTGACCCGGAGAAGGCAGTTGATTACATCCTCGAGCAGCTGAAGGCCAAATACGCCCACGTCAGCGAGATTAAGAGAGGCATAGAAGAGGACGACGATACCTTCACCCACATGATACTCACATGGGAAGAAAGCCTTAGAAAGAACGGAAACGGATAAGATGCTCAGAGAAGCTCCTCTATTTTCCTCACTTTCTCTAGAGTGTCGCTCAGTATCTCCTTGACATTCTCTAGCTTTGCTTTGAGTTCGTGGTTCTCCTCTTCAAGAGCCCTGACCTTCTCCTCAAGCTCCTCCTTCTCCTTCTTGAGCTTCTCGTACTCCTCCATTGTGACGAGTTGGCCTCCCCTGCTGAGAACCTCAACGTTCCTAACGAGATCATCAAGCTTGCCCTGCTTTATGAGATCATAGGTCTCCCGGACGAGCTGACCTGCCTTGGTCTCCCCCTTGAGGTGCTTTCTTATCGTCGCCTCCGTCCTACCTAGCTCCTCTGCAATCTCGCTTGGGATCATGCCTGCTTTCTCTCTCGCTATCGCTCCAGCCGCGACTGCCAGGCTGTCTACCCATGTCAGCCTCTCCGCAGGATCCTTGATAAGGTCTATCACCTCAGGCCTAAACAGGGTCGCAAAGAGCAGTATGCTCTCGAGCCTGTGTATCTCTTCCCTCCCGATGGGGTTCAGCGGAACCTCCATTTCTACCACCCCCCTCCAGTTTACTCAATATCCGACTATCGCCTTTCTCTTGAGAACCTTGTCCGAGTAAACAATTATTCCTTCATCTGTTATCTCGAAGGGGTGTCTCCTCATGGAGTGGATCGTACCGCGCATCTTCCAGACTATCAGAGAGCGCTTGAGCTCGCCGTCGATCTCATCCAAATCGAGGCGGATTATCCCATCAACGCCGTGCTCAACGCCGGGGCCGCCAAAGCCTCGCTCGCCGACACTTATCTGGCTCACCAGTATGCTCGTAACACCCAAACCAGCTAAAACGCGCTTGAGTTGCATGACAACCCCCCTTGCCATCGCGGGCTTGTTGATGTAAAGGGTCGTGACCGAGTCTACGACAACCCTCTTCGCACCAATATCCTTAACCGCTGTCCTGAGAACATCCACAAATTCCCTTATGTCCGTCAGGTCGTGAACGATGTACTTTTCATACTCCTTGCTCTTGCCTATACCCGATGTGAATGCATCAACCATGGCAAATAAACCTTCATCCTCGTACTTCCTCAAGTCCCAGCCGAACTGAGCCATGTTTTCCCTCACCTGAACCGGGTGCTCTTCCAGAGTCACATAAATTCCCGGCTCGCCCATCTGGAGGCCGTTCCAGAGGAACTGCTGGGAGAATATGCTCTTCCCCGTTCCAGGGCCGCCGCTGAGAAGGACCACGTTTCTCTCTGGGATTCCTCCATGGAGAACTTCGTCCATTCCCGGAATCCCAGTTTTGACCTTCCTGATCATGAATATCACCCCCTTTTAGTTACTTTTTGTTATCATTATCTGATTATGGAAAAGGACTTAAAAAGGTTATGATACCAAATCCAATCATGAGTCAAAATGAGTACGCTTACCCCGATCGGGATGAGAGGCTGACCTCCAGACTCATCCAGAATTACAACGAAACCCGCTGGAATCTCGAAGAGGCGTATGTTCTCAAGAAGGTAAAAGACACTGTCCTAGGAGAAAACGAGAAATTATCTGTTTCTCTGGACGTTGGAACGGGCCTGGGGAGACTAATACCCTTCCTACTCTCAATTAGCAGGAAAGTTATCGCCCTCGATGCTGATTTGTGGAGGCTGGAGGAGGCTATGAAAGCCTTCAATTCGAATTCTAGCGTTTTCTTTTTGTGGACGAGAAGTTCCAGACTCGATCCAATTCCTCCCGGGAGCGTGGATTTCATAAACTACAGCCATGTTGCACAGCACGTCTCCCCTCACGAGTTTCTAGAAACCCTGGGTGAGTTCCAAAGGGTCCTAAAAATGAATGGCTGGGTTCTTTTCCTCACCACTCATTCAGAGGGGAAGGAGTGGTTCCTAGTATCAAGCGAGGACGGTGCCGAGGAAATAGGGAAGGAAGAGTATGAGAAGTTGACCCTGAATCCAGTTCCCGGCAAACTCCCAGTCAGGAAATTCAATGTTGACTCCCTTGAGAAACTGCTAAAGGAGTGCGGCTTTGAAATTGAGTGGAAATTCTACTACCACGTAAAACCCGAGTTCGCACCTAGAGTAGAATTGAGGAACACTACCGGAGCCATCGGTGACCCAACCGAGCTCTTAGAAAGTTCTCAAAAAGATGTGGAGCATATCATGAAAAACCTTAAATCGATAAACTCAAACGAAATGGAGGCAAGAAGAAAGGCCCTTGACATTGCCATGCTCCTTCGGAAGGGATGATCTATGGAACTCGAGGAGTTCGTTCAGCGGACTGAGATGGTCATTTTCATACCCGGTTATATAAAGGCAAAGGGAAAGAAGGGCCCAAATTTGAATAAGAATCCTGGAGAAACGCGCTTCTGTAGGAGTATAAACCCAGCCTTCTTTTTTGAGAAGTCCTACCTCGGGAGAATCAGGACGTTCCACCTCTGGGATGAGGATGTCGAGATCTACTACAAACTGGACGGAGAGCCGAGAAAGTTTAATGTGCCTGTCTCGATACATCTATCGGTTCTTGATGTGGAGGAGAAAGAGGAAGAACAACACCGTAAGAAAAACCAAAAGAAAGAACCGTCTCCCATACCCATCACCTTCTCAATATTGGTGGAAAACACCCAAAAGTCGGTGGACGATTTGATCGCGATACCATTCTTCCTCTCCTGGAGAAACGGGTGCGGAAAGGGGAGGTCCTTGAACCCCTTCATTGACAGCCTGAAGGATAGAGTGGAGAGACTTCTAGGGGCCGAATTGGTGATCAGCGAAAAGGGAAGGTTCTTCATCTCAGCCCTTGAAGTTGACTGGAATAGCGTCGAGAATAAATTCGGAAAGAATGCCTCGATTCACGATCTCGTCACTACCCATTCCCAGGAGCTCTACGGGCTGGCCGTTACGGATGAAGGATACAGGGCGGTTAAACCAGAGCATGCGAAGAAGAAAATTGAGGAGTGGAGCCACGGAAACAGGGTTTACTTCGAGCAAATCGTTTCCCCGACGTCCATGATTCTCATAAAAGCAGACAGAAACCGCGTTGAGTTTGAAAAAATGAAGCTCTCCAAGTGCCGTTTGTGGAGCGAATACGTTCTCGCACACGAGAAGGAGGAGAGGATGCTCTGCCACCACGGAGCCTTCTACCAAGGACAGTACATAGCGCTCACATTCTCCACCATAGAGATGCTCGGGGAACTGGTTAAGGAGACGGTTAAAAAGGTGAAGAAGGAAAAAGAGAGTCTAAAGGGAAAGGACATAGAAACGGTGCTCAACGACATTGAAAACCTCAAGGTCAGGCTCGAGAGTTATCTGAGACTCCTCTCTCCAAAGAAGGTCTCAAAGCTGGGGGGTATAACCCTGCTCATGGAGCGGATGTACGAGGCGAGGGGACTCGCTACTTTCTCAAGAGAGCTTGAGGAGGCCATAGACATGCTTGCAGAAATCATGAAAGAGGGCCAAGAAATGATAGAGAAGCGTCTCGAGAAAGAGAAGTTCCACCACCTCGAGATTGGAATCACGGTTCTGGAGGCACTCCCCATAAGTTACTTCGGTCAGTGGGCCCTTCAGTTCTTCAACATACGCCTCCCTACGCCCTTTGTAGTCGGAGTAACTGTTCTGGCCCTTCTCGTATCCTGGTGGCTCTACAAAGGCAGGAAGGTCAGCAGATGGGAGAAGGAGCAGAGCGAGAACTTCGTGAAGATGGCCGAGAAGATTCTTGATTCTGTATTTTAACGCCTTCTCCTCAAAAACTCCCCCACATCAGTCACGTTCAGGATGAACTTCCTCTTACTGTCTGGATTTATCCTCCCTATACCCAGGATTATCCCGTTTTTATCAAAAACGACCAGCTTCTTCGTGCCCTGCCAGCTGTAGGATCGCACGCCACTTCTCGGCACATCCTTCCCCGTTGTGAAGAGGAACCCCGCCTTTGGACTCAGAACCGCATAGTTTTTCTCAACCTCAACGAAGTAGAAGAACTCGACGTTGGGGTAGAACTTCTCCACGAGGTTCTTATCCACCTTTATCGTGCCGACGAAGGTGCCGTAGGCGTAGGGCTTTATTTTGAGGCCTTCTATCTCGGCCCACACCCTCTCGTTCACCGCGTAGACGTCCCTGAATTTGCCTTCAACAACGGCGAAGGTGTGGTGCCTGAGCTCTCCGTACTTCTCGGCCTCGCGGAGGATTAAATCATACTCCCACGATGACGCACGCCTGTACCTAAGCCCCTCCATGAACCCACCGGGGGGAGTTTGCGTGGGAGCTTAAAAGCTTAGCCCGTTGCGTTTGTTGCGTTCGCGTTCTCAAGCAGGGCCCTGCCAGAAGTTCATCTTCCCAACCCAGCGGTTGATGCGCTTATCACCGCCGAGAAGACCGTAAGGAACATAAGGGTAATGGAGGTGAGTCCTTCCAGTTCCCCAGCCCACTTCTTAAGCCCCACAATGCCCACCAGCGATAGGAGTGCCCAGAGGCCCATAACCACAAATAGGAGCGGTGTCTCGTAATCGCCGGCCCACAGGGAAGAGAAGATGACCGCAAGAGGAGAGAGGAGACCGATTGAGAAGTAAGAGTAACCAAAAAGCTTTGCCCTGCCCGGGTCGAAGGAAACGCCGGAGTAGTAGAGGTGGAGGACCCCGAGGGAGAAGTAGCCGAGGGTCAGAATGGGGAGGAGTGGGGGAAAGCGGCCGACCAGAGAAGCGGGAAGGATAGTAACAAAGAGTATCACGGGGGTACCGTAGAAGGGGACATTGAGAAACGCCTGCAGGCCAATGCACACTGCCGGAACGTAGGGCTTCCACCCGGGCATGCAGAAAATTACGCGGCCGATGATATAAGCCTTCCTCATCCGAGTTTGTCTATTAGTCTGACAAAGCCCCCCATATCGGTCTTCTCGAACTCCCGCTCGAACTCCAGGCCGAGCTCAGCTATCTCCTCCGGGCTTATCGTCGTTTCAGGCTCCTGCGAGTTTACACCGGGGCAGTTTTCATCGTAGTAGAGCCAGAGCTTTTCGCCCTTGTATTCGAATGGCCTCTCTCCCTCGACGCCGAGAGGCTTCCTGGATACCATGAAGGGGTAAATCCTGCAGATTATCGGGTTAGCATCATGGATTCTGCACTTACCGGTCTCCGGGTCGTGGAAGACGCAGCCGAGGTCCCACTCTCGAGTTCCCAGAACGAAGCGGATTTGATTGCCCTCGACCGAAAATGTCACAAAGTCCTGCGGGTCGTGGCCCTTCCGGGTGATTCTCTCTATATCCTTAAGGGTTAAATAGACGTGCCTTCCACGGCAGCAGTCAAGGCAGTAGAGGCATTTGAAGGGAACCGGTTCCGTGAAGGGTCTCGGCTTGAAGCGCATGGGTTCGAATCAACTGCGATTATTAAAAACCCATCGTCTATTAGGGAACAAAAATGGGTAACAACGAAACGTTTTTATGGTTCAGAGTACAAACTAGGGTAAAAAGAATAAGGAAGGTGATATTATGAGCGCCCCAGAGGACCCTGAGGAAGGAAGGCCCCTTCCCCAAGAGGAATACGAAAAATACAGGGCCGAAATGGAAAAAAAGCAGAAAGAGAGCATTATAAAGCATTGGCCCTGGTATCTCCTGCTCGGCATAGTGCTCCTCGTTCTCGGGATAGTCGGACTGGGAATGATTCCAGTTATTACACTAACCACGGTCGCAGTCTTCGGGATATTCTTCACGATAGCCGGAATCCTGCTAATAATAGCTGGGACAATCGGCTATGGTGGAAGATGGTTCCCGGTAATCCTCGGCTTCATCTACCTGATAATAGGTGTGGTAATGCTTGAGGAGCCTGTAGGGACCATAAAGTTCGTGACCTTCGTAATAGGTGGGGGCTTCATCATATCTGGGCTTATCAGAGTGCTGGTCGGGTTCAAAGCAGAAGGGGGTGGAATGATACTCTTCGCCGGCGCCCTCGACCTGCTCCTCGGAGGACTGATACTTGCGCACTGGCCGGAGTCTAGCCCGTGGGTTATAGGCCTTTTTGTTTCAATAGAACTCCTTATGGGTGGACTGAGCTTTATAGCAATGTCCCTTTCAGCAAGGGAGCTCAAGAAGAACCCAGAACTTATGATGTGAGCCTCAGCGCATCAGGTGTTCAGGTGCGCATCGAACTCTTTACCCTTTTTATATTCGGCGTAACTTTTGTCGATCCTCTTCGCAACGTATGGGCCGTTCTTCCGGTAGCCGAACTTCCGGTAGTAGTCCCTCACTCCAACGCCGCTTATGACGAGCATCTTCTTTAACTCAAACTCCTCCCTCGCTATCCTCTCCGCCTCGGCGAGCAGTTCCCTGCCGTAGCCCCTGTGCTGCCACTCGTACTTGGGTCTGCCGCCTATCGGCACGAGCGGGCCGTAGATGTGGAGCTCCCTCACTATCGCCGAGGGGCAGCAGTTTATCTCCTTCCTGTGGGCGTTTTCGCTTGGAATCCTTAACCTAAGGAAGCCAATGAGGACGTCGTTTTTCACATCCTCAAAGCTCAGGAAGATTTCCTTCCCGCCGGCTGCTTCATAGTCCTCGCGGAGTAGTCTGATGTGCTCGATCTCCGGCTCTATCCCGAACTTCTCCATCATGTGCCCGACTTCCCTAAACCTTATCTCCCTGGGCCTTATCCCGCGCTTCACGAGTTCGTTGAAGACGAGCTGGCCCAGATTGGAGTGCTTCACGCCGGCAACTATTAGCTTGGCCGGGATGTCGCGCTGAATCCTCATTACCCTGACCCACTTGGGGAAGTGCCTGTAAGCTTCAACGAGCAGCTCAACGGCCTCCTCCGTCGTATAGGGGCGGTATTTTCCGGCTTTGTACCAGGCATAGAGGGGAGCGTCGGCCGTCACAAGCGTCGGGTATATCTTGAGCATGTCTGGCCTGAAGCGGGAGTCCTCGAAGATGACCCTGAACGTGTACAGATCCCTCTCAAAGTTGCTTCCCGGCAAGCCGGGCATTATGTGGTAGTTGATTTTCAAACCTGCATCGCGGAGGAGCTGTGTAGCCTTAACTATCTCCTCGACGCCGTGTCCCCGCCTAGTCCTCTCGTGAATGAAGTTGAAGACCGTCTGGACGCCGAGTTCAACGCGCGTTGTTCCCAGCTTCAGCATTCTGTCTATCTGCCTCTTGAAGGCCCAGTCCGGGCGCGTCTCTATCGTCAGGCCCACCATTCTGACTCTGGCTTTCTCGTTCTTCCTCTGCTCGTCCTCAAGGTAGTAGTAGGGCTTCCTGTGTGTAATCTCCCAGGCCTTCCTGAAGGCCGGATCTTCCTCGAAAACGGACTCGTCTTTCTTAACTATCAGCCTGACGAGCTTCTCCTCAAGGTTTTCGATGCTTTCAAAGTACGGGAAGTCGTTCATCGCCTTGAAGGCCTCCTTGACGTACCACTCCTGGTAATCGAGGTCAATGGCTGGGAAGGTTCCTCCCTGGATTATGACCTCGACCTTGTCTACGTCGTGGCCTATGTCCCTGAGCTGTTTCAGGCGGCGCATCATGATAATATAAGGATGGTAAGCGCTCTGGACTGCCCTTAAAGCAGAAGGTTCTTTACCTGTGTAGCTCTGGGGAGAACCGACGGTCGGGCCGCCGGGGCAGTAGATGCAGCGCCCGTGGGGGCAGGGGAAGGGCTTTGTCATCATCGCCACGACTGCCACGCCGCTTATGGTTCTGGTGGGCTTTCTCTTGAGAAGGTCCCTAAAGCGCTCGCGCTCCTCCTCAGGAATGGCCTTCAGGATATCGGAGTTGCCCGGAATCTTTGAGAGGTGATACTTCCTGGAAACGACTATCTTGTAGCGGTTAAGCTCCTCACGCGTCTTTATCTCGCCGGAGAGGACCTTTTTGG
>JALTCK010000166.1 GCA_027074805.1 Thermococcus sp.
ACTTTATCGTCTCCTCGCTGAGGTCTGCCATCTTGAGGCCGAATTTAGCTACAGCATCGCTGGCCATGACTCCAGCGCCACCGCCGTCGGTGATTATTCCTACCCTGTCGCCCCTCGGGAGCTTGTCCTTGAGCGCGGCGAAGGCCTTGGCAAGGTCGAACATGTGCTCGAAGTCTTCAGCGCGAATTATACCGGTTTGCTTGAAGACGGCATCGTAAATTGTGTCAGCTCCGGCGAGAGAACCGGTGTGGGAAGAAGCCGCTTTCGCTCCGTATTCTGTTCTCCCGCTCTTCAAAGCGATGACTGGTTTCACCTTGGTTATCCTCTTCGCACTCTCAATGAACTTCCTTCCGTCCTTAACACCCTCGATGTAGAAGGTGACGACATTTATCTCGTCATCGTGGATGAAGTAGTCCATCAGGTCGGCGTCGTCAACGTCGAGTTTATTGCCGTAGCTGACCATCTTTCCAATTCCTATTCCTGCCATGGCTGCCCAGTCAAGCATGGCTGCGGCAAAGGCTCCGCTCTGGCTGACGAAAGCGATGGGTCCGCTCTTTGGCCTGTCCATTTTAGTCTCTGGTAGGAAGACCGTATCAACTCCGGTGTCTGGAACATAAACACCAACACAGTTGGGTCCAATTACACGTATCCCGCTGGCCTTAGCTATATCGTAAATCTCGCGTTCAAGCTTCTTGCCTTCCTCACCGAGCTCTCCAAAGCCGCCGGTGATGATTATAACTGACTTGATGCCCTTCTCTGCAATATCTTTCATAGTTGCAGGTACAAACGGGGCAGGTATCGAGATGACAGCCAGATCGGTGTCTCCTGGAAGTTCCTTAACGCTCTTGTATACTTTGTAGCCTTCTATCTCGTCGAGTTTGGGATTCACAGGATAGATGTTGCCTTTGAAGATTCCCCTTTCCTTGTTGGCCTTGAAGTTCTCAAAAATGACGTTGCCGACCTTTCCCTTCTTGTTGGTTGCACCGATGATAGCGACTGCCGTGGGGTCAAAAAACGGCTTCATCTCCTCAACTATCCTTGCTTCCATTGATATCGCCTCCAACAGAAACTCTTCCTCGAAAGAAGTTCATTTCGAATGTATAAAAGAGTTGCGCTTTGTAAAAATTGAACCTCAATGGACTAAAGCGCTCACCAGTGCAGTCTTTTTAGGAGAGGAAGGCTCCTTTCGGCGGCTTTTAAACTGGTAACTTCAAGGGTTGCCGGGACCTTTGGAAGCCTTGGAAGAAGCTCCTCCCAGGGTACAGTACCTTCCCCAAGGGCGAGGTGCTCATCCCTTTTCCCGTGGTTGTCGTGGAGATGCAATAGAACAATCCTGTTTTTAAAGAGCCTTAGAAACCCCTCAAAGTCTGCCGTACTTGTGTTGAGGTGGGCGACATCAAAGGTGACTCCCACTTCTATTCCTTCAACGAGTTTATAGAGCCTTTCCGGGGTCTGTGCGTCGAGAATTGGGAAGCGGGGCATGTTCTCGATGCCGATCCTAATCCCTAGGTCTTCTGCTTGCTGAGCTATTTTCTCCAGTGACATCCTGTGGATTCTAATATACTCAGCTTGGTATCTTCTGCTTACAGGAGAGCAGTGACCTGGATGTATTGTGACGAGCATGACATCAAGCTCAACTGCACGCTCGAGTGTATCGGAGATCACTCTCAGGGAGGCTTCTCGGATTTTTTCGTTGAAAGAGGCGATGTTTAGATCGCTAAATGGAGCATGGATTGTCGACTTGAGTTCAAATGACTGGAGAACCTCTTTGAGTCTTTTGGTGTTCTCATTGTTGAGAAAACGAGGCCATTCACTTACCCATTCGATGTACTCAAACCCGAGCTCCCTAACTCTCTCAGCCCATTCTTCAATATTGGTTTCTCCGAGGGAAGTAGTGGAGAGACCTATCATACTCCCACCATCATCTTGGCGAGCAGGACGACGAATAGGGTTCCCATAACGTCGGATATGGTGGTAACCGTTGGGATAGCAACGTTGTCGGGGTCTATGTTAAAGCGGTGAGAAAGATATGCTATCAAGACTCCTATTGCCATGTTGAGTACAACAAGGAGAGGATACCCGAGGATAAAAGGCCAGATGAGTTCTGCTTTGTACCCAATTAGAGCCGTAACATGGACAGCTATGTAGTTGGTCAGAAAACCTATTATCGGGGCCAGCAGCAACAAGGCTGAAACATCGAAGTAGAACTCTCTGTTCTTTAGAGCACTCTTCCCGGAGAGGTTGAGTCTGGTCGAAGTTGTGGCTGCTGCTATTGAGGCAAAGTTGCCAACGCTGTCGAGTATTGAGGGGTACATGACGCTGAGTATTATAGCCTTGGATATTATACTACTGTAGGACTCGAGGGTCGAACCGGAAAATATTTCAATGATTCCCAATATCGTGAGAACCGTAGCCACTTCTTTGAATGCCTTGACGTGCTCCTTGGTATATCTGGATAAAATTACCATTAAAATAAATAGGGCCAACATGATTACTGTAAAAGTGTAGAACATCCCTGGGTGGTCTTCATAGAAGAAAACCAGGTAAACCAGCGTGGGGATTGTCACAACGTCTGCCACCGAGGTTATCAATGGGGCTGCTATCATATCAGGGTCAGCCCCCCACTGATATGGAAATATCGTGATAAATGCGGTCGAATATCCGAGGAGGAAACCGATGACCAGTGCAGAGGCAATTACAATTAGGAGAACGATGAATGCCGAATGGGAAAAGCCGAGCTTCATTGTCCCTGCTATCCACAGGACTATAAGTGGTATCTTGGAGCTCCCTATTGCCATGGAGATATTGGTGGTGACTTCTTTGTCCAGAATCCTTCGCACTTTACCGAGGTGGAGGGCCGTTGTCATTCTCGACGCCATAGCACCAAAAACGTTGCCCCTTAAATCGCTGAGACCCGGGAGGATGACCAAGAGGAGCGGGTAAGAAGAGGCTATCATCTCAAAGTTTTTGCCCAGAACACCACCACCAACGAAATCAAGGGCCAGACAGAGCAGCAATGCTGGGAACGTTACAAGGAACGTCTGTTTCAGCCTCTCGCGCCATCCACTGGTTCCAACGGTTACTTCCACCGGGAGCATCGTCTTCCACCCCCATTCCCCCCACCTCCGGCTCATTTAGGTGCATCCGTTTTATAAAAGTTGTCATCTCTCCCCTCGGAGCGGCGAAAAGTAAATAAGTCCACTTGGAAATCCAGTACTGGGGAGATACTTCGATGGAGGAATGGGATGAGGTTGAAGTCCCGGATAATGTAAAAGAGATATTCGTAGACATGAAGAATACCGCCGAGTTGATGGTGGACTTGGCCTATTCAGCCGTTCTCTTTCGGGAGAAGGAAATAGCGGAGGAGGTCCTTGAACTGGAGGAGTACCTTGATGTTCTAAACTACCATCTGATGGTTAGGTCAGTGCTCTCGGCTAGGAACCTCCGGGATGCGGAGAGAATTACTTCAATCCTCCAGATGGCGCACTCTATAGACGAGATATCCAACGCAGCAGCCGACCTTGCGAAGATGGTCTTGGAGGAAAAGCTCCATCCCCTTGTTACCGAGGTCATTCTCGAAAGTGAGGAAACCATAGGAAAGGTTGTCGTCTCCCCTGAGTCCATGCTCGTGGGGAAGACCCTTGATGCTCTTGATCTCTCCACAAACACAGGTGTCTGGGTGGTGGCAATAAGGCGTGGCAAGAGATGGCTATTTGATCCGGATGAGGACACCAAAGTAATGCCTGGCGATATAATAATCGGCAGGGGAACACGGACGGCCTTAGATTATCTCAAGGAGATAGCGAGGGGAATAATTAAGGTGATGCCCAATGAGTGAGTACGACGAGATAAGGGCTTGCCTCGTTGAGATGAAGGATCTCTCTGCACTGATGATAGATCTCTCCTTCTCTTCTGTTATGTACAACAGCGAGGACATAGCGGAGGAAGTTTACCTCCTTGAGGAAAAGATGGATGACTTAACTCTCAAGGTGAAAAGACTGACTCTCAGGGCTGCAAAGGGAGAAGAAGATCCGGAGAGCCTTCTTAGCATAATCGACCTGGCCGACATAAACGAGCGCATAAGCGACGCTGCCTATGGTATAGCAGATATAATCCTACGGGACATAGAGCCCCACCCCATAATCAAGGAGATAATGGAAGATACAGAGGAGGAGCTTGGGAGGGCCACTGTCAAGTCCGGTTCGGTCCTAATCGGCAAGAGCCTCGCCCAGCTGAAGCTCCCGAGCAAGATTGGAACGAGGATACTGGCCATAAAGCGCGGCGACCGCTATATCTACAACCCTGGAAAGGAGGACACGGTTGAGGAGGGGGACGTTCTGATAGCGGTCAGCTCTGACATGGACAAACTCAGGAAGCTCGCGGGGGAAGAGGTTGAGGAAGAGGAATGACCATCCCAGAGACAAAAACCTTTTATTCTTCAGAGTTGTCCTACCTCCATGGACAGAAGAGGGTTAATCCTTGCATTCATTTTTACAGTTGCGTTAATCTCAGTTTATCTGGTGTACCAGCTCCATTTAAATACCATCCCCCAGCGAGGTCCTTCAGGGGAGATTGTCTTTCACAACACGACGTTCATAATAAACTCCAGCAGGCTGTCCAACATTATGGGCAGAAGCATTCCAGTTGCATACTACATCGGTGGAAGTAGAGGGGATGTAAACATTCACTTGGTGTACAGGACATCCGGCTCCCGAAATGTCTTCTGCAACGAGGTTGACATTGCGGGCAGACTCTCCATCAGTATCTTTCCTTCAAACAAGTCCGTTGCGATATCCGAGGTTCTCCTACTCCTTGACAACGAAAGTCCCGTTGAGGTGGACAACCTGTTCCCCCCGGCTTTCAGGAGTGATGCATTACACGACCCGGGAAGGGTTCGTGGTTGACCTGGCTTACGTACCGAATCACACACTCAGACAGGCCATGAGGATAAGGGCGTCAAGAGCAATGTGGGGCGTACCGCTGGAGGTCAACCCTTACGCGGCCATGACGATCTGGGTAAGTGAGGATGATAAAAAGGCCGGTGAGCTGAGCGGAAGTACCACTCTGATGATCCAGGTAAAATACCTCATCCGGAATGGGTACTTCTCCTCGGAGATGAGGATCCTCACGGTAAAGGTGCCGATGAGGTACGTACTCGTAGACCTAAACGACTGCAAGTATGGATGAGCTCTGAAGGATTAATTTATTGGCATCGAAACCTTTTTATTATCTTGAGTTGTTCTAAACACATGCTCACAGTGCGGGAAAAAGCACTTGTCCTTGTAATCTCAGTTGTGATCATAACTGCGTATCCCCTCAAGTGGGTTCACGAAAACCCTCTTGTGACTGGCTATTCTTCCCAAAACACTACTTTGAATCCAGTTGTTGTTGAGGTTGACGGAAATGCCTTGTCTTCCGTCCTCGGAAACTGGAGCTTCATTGGAAAGGTGCACAGGGAATACAACGGGAGTTACATCGAGATGATTTACTCCCTCAACTTGAGGGCGATTAAAACGGTCGACGGTAGTGAGGCTCTCGTTGACGGCCTCCTTGGAGTCGAAGTCCTCTCAAAATCCGGCTCAGTGGAGGTAACGAGGGTTACCGTTGACATGCTGGCCGGAAAAAATGTCTGGCTTGGCGATCTTCTCCCCGATTATTATACTGGGTTTGTATATTTCAAAGCTGCTGAGGGTCCATATGTGGTGCAACCTTCCTGCCATGGCACCAACCCTAACAAGGAGGGCTGTATGGAGGCGCTTCTTCAGAAATATAACTGGGGTGGTGGAGTCGTCTTCTATACCTGGCCCGATTTCAGTGTTAAGGGAGATCCCCCCGGACTACTCCGGTAGAGTAGCGTTCCGCGTGATGATAGAGTACATCATAAAGAAGGGTACATTCACGGCCGAAAAGATGAGAACGACAATCGAGATCCCGGTTGAGTTGGATTTCTACGACGTGCCATCTACCTGATGTCCTCCTTCTTTACCAGTCCCTTTGCATAAGGGCACAGCTCCCTCAGCGGGCAGGCGTCGCAGTTGGGCTTTATGGGCTTGCAAATGTTCCTCCCGTGGTCTACCATCGCGTGGTTGACGTAGATCCACTTGTCCCTTGGGATAAGCCTAACGAGGTACTCCTCCACCTTCTCCGGTGCGACCCGCGGAGGGGCCAGGCCGAGGCGCTTGCTTATCCTGTTGACGTGTGTGTCAACGGGTATTGCCTGCTTTCCAAAACCGTATGCCAAGACGATGTTGGCGCACTTCCGCCCTATTCCCGGAAGCTTCATGAGCTCGTGAATCTCGTCAGGCACCTTTCCACCGTACTTTTCAAGGATCATCTGAGACGCTTTGACGATCCACTCGCCCTTCGTCTTCCAGAGACCGACTCCCTGCTTCCTAAGGAACTCCTGCATCTCCTCGACTGGCGTTGCCGCTATCGTTTCCATGTCCTTGTATCGCTTGAAGAGCTCCTCCCACACGCGGTAAGTGACTTCGTCTCGCATCCGCTGGGAGATTATGCAGTGGATAAGCGCCCTGTAGGGGCTGCCGATGAGTATCTTCTCCCTTGGATGGGTTTTCATGAGAACATCCACGATCTTCTCGGCGCGCTTCCTCTTCTCCTCCCAGTTCTCCTCGAACGTGAACCCCTCAAGGCTTAATGAATTTGAGCCTTTTTTTGCCATGTATTACCACCACTTCCTTTTTGGAGGCCCTAACTCCGTTAAGGTCCTCGAACTCTTCTCTATAAACCTTTTGCCCCTCCTGGTTCAATATCAGAACCTCGTCCTCGAAGGCAACGACGAAGCCCCCATCAAAGGGGATAACATCCTTAATCGGCTTCTCAAACTCGAGCTCAAAGACCGAAAGGTCTGAGGTTGAAAGCTCTATCCTGGTGTTTTCCCCGACGATCAGGGGGGAGGGCTCAGCGAGGAGAACCTTGAAGGGAAGGGCCTTTCCGAGTAATTCTACCTCAATAGTTTCACCCGTTCTGACTTCTTTTCCCCTGAGCTTCTCCCTAAGGATGTCCTCGAATCCTGGCGGCAGTTCGACCTCAAAAAGGGGCTTGAGTATGAGCCTCATGGTATCACCGGAGAGTGTAGAAAAGAGAATAGAAAAGCTTAGCGCTTTCTGAAGGCCAGGGCTGATACTCCAAGGAGCACGATAATCCCGGGCCCGCAGATTCCACTCTCAGGAGGCTTTGGAGGCGTCGTCGTTGTGGGCTCCGCGATTTCGATCTTTTCGGGCGTGTTTGACCCGAGGACGTATTTGTCGGGTATCCAGACCGGCTCTTTCTCACCGAGACTCCATAGGATTGCTTTGAGTAGGGGGTGCTCGTTCGTGCCGGGTTTTCTGTCAGAGGTTATCTCCCAGACCATCACTCCGCCCAGGGTGTGGTTGAGCATGTATTTTGTTTTCAGGGAGATGCTCCTGGGACTGTCGAAGGTTATAAAGACCCTCCTCGCCTCCGAATACGCCCACGGCACCTTCGAATATTCGTCCCAGTACTCCTTATAGATTCCCTTCTCTATCCTTTGGGCCACGTCCCAGTAATCCATGGCCCCGTGAGTCTCTCCTGCCGGGCCCCATGTGCCATCGGGGGTGCCGTTGTAAGGCTGGAAGAGCCCATGGTTCTCGGGGGGGACGTTGGCGAAGCTCCTCGCGTAGAAGGGGACTCCGAGGGTTATCTTCGTTGGGTCGTTGATGTGCTCCAGGTACCAGCTTATGCTCTGATTGACGCTTCCTGGCAGCGGGGAGTTCGGGTTATGGTAGAGCGGCGCGTTGTGGCCGGTGACTTCGCTCCAGGGGCCTGCGAAGTCATAGGTCATCACGTTGATAAAGTCCAGGTATTTCATAGCCTTGCTCCAGTCCACCCTGCCGGCTATCCCGGGATCGGGCGAGACGGCCGCGGTGAGGAGGTAGTGCTTGTGGTCCTTCCTTCCAGCCTCGTCAAGAATTTCCCTCAGTGTCTTCAGCAGGAGGACGAAGTTCTTTCCATCGGCCTTCCTGACGTGGTTGCTCTCCATGCCCCCTTCCTCGGGGTACTCCCAGTCGATGTCGACTCCGTCCAAGCTATATTTCCGTACTA
The DNA here is from genome assembly GCA_027074805.1 of Thermococcus sp. Taxonomy (GTDB): domain Archaea; phylum Methanobacteriota_B; class Thermococci; order Thermococcales; family Thermococcaceae; genus Thermococcus. Next base: position 8,083 of record JALTCK010000166.1, read on the forward strand.
TTGCCGTAACGCTTCTGGCGAATTCTCTCCGCATGTCGGGGTCAGCAGCTATGTCAGAGAAGTACTTGCTCAGCGTCCATCCACCGACGCTCACCAGAACCTTGACCGCAGGATACCTGGCCTTGAATTCTTTGAACGCAGCCAGATTGCTGGGATCAGCCACTGGATCGGCCCACGTTACCGTGCCGTTCTCCAATGGCTTCAGAAAGGCGTAGTTTACATGGGTGACCCTCTCCCAGGGAATGTCCTTGACGTAGAACTTCCTTGCGTAGACGCCCCAGGATATGTAGTAGACGATGACCCTGTAGGGCTGGGGCGGAGTGTGGACGATGAGGGTGCTGGAAGGGCTTTCCTTTCTTCCGTTTCTCAGAATTGGGAGGACTGCGTAATAGTACGTCGTGTTGCCTTTGAGGCTTCCGTCGGCGTAAAAAGTCACGGGCGTCACATCCCCGAGGGCTTCCCATCCTTCTCCACCGGGCTCCCTGGAGGTTATGTTGGTTGCCATCCAGAGTTTTCCTCCGTACTCCACGGTATCATTTGGTATGTATGTCCATCCTGAATGGTACTTTGGGTAGTTGCTCCAATTGACTGTCACAATTAAATTCTCAGGAGAGAGAAGGCCCTCTGGACTTGTGCTTCGATATATTTCATATTCTTTTGCATTTTCCACACCACTCCACGTAATATTGACTGCATCCCAACCTAGTATCTCTCCCGAGAGTCTCACGGTGTCACTAGCGTTGGTTGGATGTTCTGCAACATCTACCGTGGCACTCAGTGCTAGTATCAGAAGGAGAATAGATACAATCAGTCTCACCATGGGCACCAATGTCTACAGATGGCAAAGATTGTATAAACTTTGCGATTTTGTATTTTCTTGTCATCTTACAATTCGAGTGAAAACCTTTATAAAAATACATATCGACCGATATATCGGTGAAGTTTATGGAGAGGCCCAACTTCCGAGGTTACATGAGGATACTCATCCTTGACCTGCTTCGTGAGCCGAATCACGGATACGGTATAATGGCAGTGCTGGAGGAGAAATATGGTATAAAGCTCAGTGCTGGCACGGTGTATCCAATCCTTGCCTCACTAAAAAAGAGCGGTTTGATTGAGATTGTGGGGACGGGGGATAGAGAGAGAAAGAGTTACGTCATCACTTCCAGAGGGGCGAAGTACCTGGAAGAGCATTCTGCTGAACTCGAGGATGCTAAAAGGAAGTTACGGGCTTACAGACTTTTCCTTGAGCTGGGCGGGAATGAATTAAAACTGGCCTTTAAGGAGCTCTTTGAGAAGATTGAAGGTCTTGACGACCTCCAAAAGGAGGAGATAAGACGAACTTTCGATGAGTGTGCTAGGAAAATAAGGCTAACCCTTCTTGGTGATTGAGATGAAAGTCCCTGAATGGAATGAATATTACAAGGCTATGAGAGAGAAGGCACCCCTGGTGATACACTATCCAATATGTGGCGGGGGGAGGAGTGCATATACGTATGTCCATTTGGGAATGAGGTATGGGAAGTAGTTCCGATGAAGGTTAGTCTTTTCGGTGTTAGATATCGAGTCAGGCTCAGGCCTTTCATAAAAAACCCAGAAGCCTGCAGGAAGTGTTACATTTGTGTGCAGGCGTGTCCAACGGGTGCGCTGCGCCCGGTGGATGAAGATATTAAGCATCCAGTATTAGCACTACTATACAATGCTCTGAGGCTTCCGTTTAAGAAGAAGTACGGTGTTAAGTTTGTGTTCAGGGATGATCACATTCAGAAATTCCGGAAAAACAATTCTCCAGAAGTTCATTTGTTTGAAGGTGAAAATTATGGAAAACGCGATTGAAGTTGATGGCCTCGTCAAGAAGTACGGCGACTTCGAGGCCGTTAGGGGCATATCCTTCAGGGTGAGAAAGAGCGAAATCTTTGCCTTCCTGGGGCCGAACGGTGCGGGAAAGACGACCACCGTCCACGTCCTGACGACCCTTCTGAAGCCCACCTCCGGCAGGGCTATCGTTGCCGGCCACGACGTCGTAAGGGAGCCGAATGAAGTGAGGAGGAAAATCGGAATAGTCTTCCAGGACCCGAGCATCGACAGCGAGCTCACGGCCTACGAGAACATGTACATCCACGGCAGGATATACGGCCTGACAGGGAGGGAACTCAAGGAGAAGATAGAGCGCCTTCTGAAGTTCGTCGAGCTCTGGGACTTTAAAGACAAGCAGGTCAAGACCTTCAGCGGCGGCATGCAGAGGAGGCTTGAGATAGCGCGTTCACTACTCCACGAGCCCCAAATCCTTTTCCTCGACGAGCCGACGATAGGCCTCGACCCGCAGACGAGGGCCCACATCTGGGACTACATCCGCGCGATGAAAGAGGAGCACGACATGACCGTCTTCCTCACCACCCACTACATGGAGGAGGCCGAGCAGTTAGCGGACAGGATAGCGATAATGGATCACGGGAAGATAATCGCGGAGGGAACCGCCGAGGAGCTGAAGAGGCTGATAGGCAACGACGTGGTCTACCTCCGCCTCGAGGCTCCGGAAGAGGTGAAGTGCCTCAAGGCCGACTTCATCAGGGGATGCAAGCTCCTCCCGGACGGCAGGGTGAGGCTCGACGTCGAGAACGCCACCGAGGCCCTCCCGCGGATATTCGAGCTCGCCTCCAAGTCGGGCATCAAAATCCTTGAGGCCACCTACCACAGGCCGACGCTCAACGACGTCTTCCTCCACCTCACTGGCAGGGAGATAAGGGACGAGGCCGACGAGAGGGGCGCGATGAAGGCCAGGATGAAGAGAAGGATGCGCGCCTTCGGGAGGAGGTGATTCCATGAGGGTATTCACGACTATGGTCTACCGCGAGCTCAAGCGCTTTTCCCACTCCCGCGCGAGGGTCCTCGGGAGCATAATCAACCCGCTCATCTGGCTCATCTTCTTCGGAAAGGGCTGGGCCGGCGTCTTCGACAATCCCATGGCGGCCCCAATCTTCGGCGGCGTCGACTACATGACCTACCTCGTGCCCGGAATAGTGGCGATGACAGTCTTTAACATGAGCTTCATGCAGGGGATAACGATAATCTGGGACAAGCAGTTCGGCTTCCTCAAGGAGATCCTCGTCGCTCCGGCGAGCAGGACGGAGGCGATACTCGGGAGGATAACCGGCGGTGCGATAATGGCCCTGATACAGGGCGTAATCATATTAACCCTCAGCTTCGCCCTGGCCGACCTGAAGGTCTCGGGAGTGCTTCCAGCCTTTGGCCTCGGCTTCATCGTGGGGATAGCTATAGCCGCCATGGGCGTCGCCATAGCGCTGAGGATGACGAGCATGGAGGGCTTCCAGATGGTCATCATGATGATAATGCTCCCGATGACCTTCCTGAGCGGGGCCTTCTACCCGATAAGGACGATGCCCGAGTGGATGCAGTGGCTGGCCAAGATAAACCCTTTAACGTACGCCGTCGACGGCTCGCGCTACTACCTGGCAGGCGTAGCCCCCACCTTTGGAATAACCACCGACTGGCTCGTGCTCACGGCGCTGGCTGCGGTTCTGGTCGGGGTGGCGGCCTTCGAGTTCAGGAGGGCCACGATAGAGTGACGCCCGCCGCGAAATCTTTTTAACTTTTTGTGGTTTTTAATTAACGATGCAGGCGGGTGAGATTCACGTCCTGGTGGCATTGCTCCTTGCGGTTGGTCTGCCCGTCTTCGGCGTTTACCCAGTCTACCTCTTCAGGAAGGGCAAGCTCTCGGTGGAATCCCTTGCGGTGTACCTTCTCCTCGCCACTTCCATAGTGGGCCTCTCCTTCGGTGTGGTTTTCTCCAGCTTCCGGGTGTTCCTTGTGGCTTTTCTCCTGATGATCATCGCCGTCATTTTGGCGTTCATCTTCAGGAAAGAGCTCTGGGACGACGCCTTCAACGTCGATGTCTCCCCCTCAGACAGGCCGCCGCTCCTGAGCATCCTTCTGCTGAAGTACGACTTCTGGGTGTGGGTGGCCTACAGGCTCGGCTCCACCCGGGCGGCTTTCCTGGACAGCTTGGCCAACTACGTCGCCTTCGTCGGCACAATCGCCCTCCTGAACCACGTCTTCGGAGGAAGTTACCCCGTGAGATGGGTGGCCGTACTTTATCCTCTGCTGCTCGTTTTCCGGTACCGGCAGGTCTACCGCAGGCTTTATGAGAAGACAGGAATCGAGTGACACATGGTTTTTGATTCCGGGTTCCGGTTGTTCCGATAGGGTTAAATCCAGGACGGTCTATCTTTTCAAAGTGGTAGTATGACTGAGGAGGCCGGTTCTGAGCGGGGAAAAGACTACAATTCGAGCCACTCAAGGGAACTTGAGGAGCTGGAGGAGACTCTTACCATAGTCGACCACCTCCACAACATCTTCGTGATGGCGCTCATAGTCTCGACGGTTGTTTCTGGCGTTGTCTGGATGTACGAGAGGATTCTCCACGGGAAATACGTGCCGGTGCCCCTTGAGATACAGGCGATTCTGATATTCCTCGCGGCCTTCGTTTCGACGTTCTACATAACCAACGCCCGGAAGCTGAGACCCCTCTTCACAGCCCTGGGAATGCTCCTTCTGGTGGGAGTGGCCGGGGCGATTTATCTCCTCCTGACGAGGATCGAGTCCCTGGAGGAGACGTTCCTCATACTGGCCTCATTCCTGCTCGGGGTGTTCGGCCACGTTCTCTACTCCAATAAAAAGCTGATGGAGAGGGTGGACTGGCTCCTGCTTCTGGTCCTGATAGTCGTTCTGGTGGCCGTTGTGATCGTCTTCCTGCTCACCCTTTAATCGCGTCCTTGAACCGCTCGTAGCTTGTCCTGAAGGCCTCGAGGACGGGCAGTTTTTCGCCGGCGAAGAAGCTCAGCATGGCCCCTCCGCCGGTTGAGACGTGGCTTATGCCGGTTATGTTGTGCTGGTAGATGCTCGCTATCGAATGTCCCCCTCCGACGACGCTGAAAGCGCTGCTCTCACCTATCGCCCTGAAGACCCCGACGGTGCCGACCGCGAACTCCTCCCTCTCGAAGACGCCCATCGGGCCGTTGGCGACTATGATCCTCGCCTTCATGAGAACCTCGCGGTACTTCTCGACCGTCCTCGAGCCGATGTCGAGTATCGGGTGCTCGTCGAAGAGCCTCTTCTCGTCGCTGAGGAGGTCGATCTCGAGCCTCTCGCCCTTGTAATCGACCGCGAAATCCACGGGGGTTCTCACCTGGGGATAGAACTCGTCGAGTATTCTCTCCGCCCAGTCGACCAGCTTGAGGAGGCCCTTCTTCTCCATGAACTCGAGGTTCGCATCCCCGAGGTGAAAGCCCTTGGCGAGGGTGAAGACGTGGCCGACGAGCCCGCCGGTGAGGATAAGATCCGCCTTTCCGTTCCTCAGGACGTTCTCCGCGACGCGGAGCGAGTCGTCGACCTTCGCACCGCCGAGGACGTAAACGCGGGGCCTCTCCTCGGTGCCATACGCCCTCGTGAGGGCTTCAACCTCCTTCTCCATGAGGAAGCCCATCACCATCGGCTTTAGACGGGCGAAGCCGACAAGCGAGGGCTGGCTCCTGTGGGCTGCCGCGAAGGCGTCGTTGACGACGTAATCAATAAGAGGTGAGAGTTTTCTAACGAAGAAGGTCCTCTCGCATTCCTCTAAAGGCCTGTAAAAAACTTCCTCTGCGGCAAAGCGGAGGTTTTCCAGCATTATGACTTCCCCTGGTTTCAGGGCTTTGATCTTTTCCCTTGCGTATTTGCCGAATATATCCTCCACGTACTCCACTTCACTGCCGAGGAGCCGACTCAGAATCGCCGCGTGCTCCTCTGTCGTTATGTAGTCTCCCTTGTAGGGCTTGCTCTGGTGGGTTCCGATTACGAGCTTCGCCCCGTGTTCGAGGAGGTAGATTACCGTCGGGAGAACAGCTCTAAAGCGAGCGTCACTTATTATCTTTCCGTTCTTAATGGGGGAATTGATGTCAAGGCGGAGGAAAACGGTTTTACCGTGATAATCAAAGTCTCCAAGCTTAAACATTCCACCACCATGTCCCTGTAAAAAACGCCATGTTAAAAGCTTATTTTGGACACTTTCAGTGATAATCTAAGGAAGGATTTTTATAGAATCTGGTGCATACATCTTTGGATTCCTAAGGGTCATGTGCGGTGGTTGCTATGGGGTGGAGTCGTGAGCTAATTATGGTAGCCTCGAGGGAGTTTTTAGCTGGTACTATAATGGAGCTCCTAAAGAGGATGGGCTTCAAAGAGCAGGAACGTGTTCTAAAGCGGGGTGAATGGGGTATCGATATAGTGGCCATAAGAGA
>JALTCK010000167.1 GCA_027074805.1 Thermococcus sp.
ATAATGCCTTACACTTCTCTCTTTGAGCATGACGTAGCCCCAGCCATCCTTGTGTTGCCTTCCCTTCCCGCGTTTTTCTTTGTATGGATCGTTTTGGGAAGCCTTTACTATGGCATCGATAAGGGGTTTTACCTCCTCACCTTCGCCGGCAGCGAACAGAATTCTGCACATTTTTTATCACCGTTTAGAACTTGGGGTAGGAGTCTAAAAGGCTTCCTAAATCACCTTCCAGAGCTCGTCGCTCTCTGGCCTTGGAAGGGGCTTTGATCTTCCGTTTCTGGTCATTATCCTGATTTGGGGATCGGAGAGGAATTCTCCTATTGCAGATGCGTTTATTCCTCTCTCCTTAAGCGCTAGGATTATAGCCTCTGTGTTTTTCTTTGGTGTTGCTATTATCAGTGCTCCAGAACTTATCAGCGCGAGTGGATCGAGGTTGAAGTACTCGCATATCCTTTTCGTTTCCTCCCTAATGGGAATTTTTTCAGCATAGACTTTGAACCCCAACCCCGCTGCGTCTGCCATCTCGTGGAGCCCGTTTGCTATCCCTCCTTCGGTGGGGTCATGCATCGCATGAACTCCAATCTCGTTGGCGACCATGGCATCCTCCACAACGCTTATCATCTTAATGAAGGACTTTGCTCTCTCAACCAGATCCCCTCCAAAAATCTCCATCAGCTCTTTTTCCCTCTCACTTGCTATTATCGCAGTGCCCTCGAGGCCGATCCATTTGGTGAGTATTATTTCATCCCCTGGTTTTGCTCCGTTGGATATTACTAGATTTTCCCTTTTGACTTCTCCAAGCATCGTTCCGACAACTATCGGCTTTTTTAAGCCGGGAGTTACTTCAGTGTGCCCTCCTACTATAGTGATTCCCAGCTTTAGGGTGCTCTCGTGAAGGTCCCTCATTATTCTGTCCAAGAGTCCTTCATCGGCTCCCTCTGGTAGAAGGATTGAAATCAGAAACCATTTTGGTTTGGCTCCGAACGTTGCGACGTCGTTTGCATTGATGTTTACTGCGTAGAAGCCTATTTTTTCTTCTGCTCCTGTTATTGGATCTGTAGATGCCACCAGAATACTTTCGCCGAAGTCTATTGCAGTTGCGTCTATCCCTTCTCCAGAACCGATTATCACCCTTTCTCCGTCTCCTACTACTGGGAAGACGACTTTTTTCAAAACCTCTGGGGGAACCTTTCCTGGTGGAAGCATGAGCATCACAGAGAAACGTAGGAAGGGAAAATAAAAAGCTTTAGTCAAGGCTCCCAGTGGTGGTGTTTTCCTCCCACTGGAAAGTAGATCTTTTCACGTATCAGGTTTTTATTCCCCATGAAGTCGAGCACGAGGCGCTCCCTTATCTTCTGGAGTAGGCTCGGCACAATATCATACTCCCCCTTCTGAATGGCCTCCTTCAACTGGTCAATTAACTTCTGGAGCACTGGGTCATTTATTCCAGCCTGCTCTAGGAGGTTAACCTTGAAGTGAATTCTGTAAAGCATGAATCCATAGAGGAGCTTAGGATCTTTTTTCATTTCGCCTTGCCACTCCTTAGAGTACAGCTTTATGAGGGGTTCGACCTGGGCCCTCGCGGCCGTTGCAAGGCCGTAGGCTTTTCCGTAGTTTCCTTCCTCATAGGCCTTCTGTGCCTTCTCCAGGGTTAACTCTGCCTTCATGAGGAAGCGCGAGAGCACGAGATTTCTACCGCCGACCACTCCCGTTTCATTATCGCTAGCGTTGTTCAGGAGCTTAGCGGCCAGACTTATTGTTTTATTGGCATCTTCTATCGCCTTTAGGGCCATTTCCCTAGTTATGTTAACGCTTACATTACTCATTTTAATGTGGGCTCTCTCTTCGATGCGGTCCCTTAACTTCTCCGCTAACTTTGCCGTGATGGGAGTTTCGACTATTGTAATGTTTTCTGGCTTGCTTCCGAACCGAGCTATTATCCTAATGGGGTCGGTGCTGTTGTTGGCAAAGAGTATAAACCCGTGAACCTTCATCGCCTCTTCGAGGGCCTTCTCGATTGCAACGCTGTCGTTTCCGGGAACTACTACCAGTGAGTTTTGGAACTTTATTCTGAGGATCAGGGTTGCGTTTCCTATGACTGCAACGTTGGTCTCGTAACGGTTCTCGCCCCACCAGCGCGTAACCGTTATGTTAAGCTCCTTGAAGTCCTCCTCGTAGAGTGCCGAGACCGCGTCGGGCCCGCCTATGATGATGACCTGGTCTGGGGCAGCTCCAATCACCTGGGCACTAACGTTGGGATCGTAGACTCCCCATGGGGTTACTACAACGATTGCACCTGTTAAGTTGGCGAGATACTGGGCTAATGCGCTGTCTGCGGGGTTGTCACTAACCAGGATGACGGTGACCTCCCTATTCGCTCCTACGCTACCAGCACCTAGTAGCGATGAGAGGAGTATTCCAACAAATACTAAGGACGTTAGCCTTTTCATCATAACTCTTCACCACTATCCCCTTGTGAAATGATGCAAATAAGGGTTTTCAATGAAACGTGAGGGAAAAATTGGTGTTTGCAAGATTCAGGCATCACTTGGAATGGCGTCTTCGTTTCTCTTCGTTCCACTGGACAAAAGAAAGGCTAGAAGGTCTCAGCCGACGTAGTAATACTCACCTCTCTCCTTTTGTTCTCTGTCCTTTACAGAGCCCTCCTTGTTGGCCCTCGGTCTTCCGCTGTCAGGGTCTCGCCTGAAAGTTATCCCGACTGAGGTAAGGAAGCGATTCATGCCCTCCCGCATCCCCATTGGAGGTAGAGCCTTACCGTACTTCCCTGGTTCGCCTTCAAAGACAATTAGTCGGTCGCTGAGGTAGTCAACCATCATGACGTCGTGCTCGACTATAAGGGCTGTCTTCTCGTTCTTGGCCATCAGAGAGCGTATGGCCTTGGAAACCGCCAGTCTCTGCTCCGAGTCGAGATGGGCCGATGGTTCGTCCAGAAGGTAGAGATCTGCGTCTCTTATAAGACATGCCGTTATCGCAACGCGTTGCAGTTCCCCACCGCTTAGTTCATCGAGTTGCTTGTCATAGAGCTCGGGAATCCCGAGTGGGTTGAGGAGCTCGCTCTTGTAGAAGCTGCTCATCAGCTTGCTCGCATCGATTTTGCTCAAAAGCTCGTAGACCGTGCCCTCATAGTCGGTCTTGATATACTGGGGCTTGTAGGAGACCGTGAGCGACCAGTCAACTTCTCCCTCACTAGGCTTCTCAACTCCTGCCAGTATCTTGACGAAGGTTGTCTTCCCTATCCCGTTCGGCCCCACTATGCCAACAACTTCACCAACGTAGAGCTCTCCCCCCGTGGCATCAAGCCTGAATGAGCCATAGTCCTTCACAAGTCTTGGATACTGGACGAGTATCTCACCTTTTTGGCTCTTACGCTCACTCTTCTTCGTAAAGTTGACCTCATATGGCCTGAATCGGACGTTCTCATCCTTTAGATACCCCCTGAGGAACTCGTTTATGCCGTTCCTCGTTGATTTTGGTTTGGAGAATATACCGTAGGCTCCGGGCTTACCGTAGACGACGTGGATTATGTCACTCATATAGTCAAGTATCGCCAAGTCATGTTCGACCGTTAAAACGTTCTTGCCGGAATCGGCAAGCTTTCTTATTATTCTAGCTATCCTGAGCCTCTGTCTTATGTCGAGGTAACTGGAGGGCTCATCGAAGAAGTAGAACTGAGCGTTCCTGAGAAGTGCGGCCGCTATTGTCACCATCTGGAGCTCTCCGCCTGAAAGCTGTTTTATGTTCCTGTCAAGGATTGCCTCAAGTTCAAGATCTTTAACGACTTCATTGAAGGCTCCTATCTCGTCTGCCCTTTTTAGAAGATCCCTGACCTTACCTTTGACGGCCTTTGGAATTAAGTCGACGTACTGAGGCTTAACAACTGGTCTAATCTTCTTGTTCTTCAGCTTCTCAAAGTAGTTCTGCAGTTCGTTGCCACGGAAAGCCCTTATTACGTTGTCCCAGCTGTCGTTGTCCCCGCAGAGGTTGGGGAGTATCTGCCCCGAGAGGATTTTAACAGCGGTCGTCTTACCAGTTCCGTTGGGCCCCAGGATACCAACGACCATGCCGTCCTTCACGACCGGGAGGCGATATAGAACGAAGCCGTTTATTCCGTAGCGGTGGACGCAGTCCTCGTCGAGCTGTTCTGGCAGGTTGACTATTGTTATCGCGTTGAAGGGGCACTTGTGGACGCAGATTCCGCAGCCGGTACAGCTCGCTTCCTGGATTATGGGGCGGTAGTTCTCCTCGTCGATGATTATTGCCTCACCGCCCATTCTGTTAACGGGGCAAACGCGCTCGCAGAGGAAGTGCCCGCACTTGTCGGGGTTGCACTTGTCGTAATCGATGACCGCTATCCTGCTCATTCTCACCACCGGGTTAGGCTGAGGGAGAGGGTTTTAAAGGGTTGCGGGATAGTTTGGTGGGGGTCCATTATGATGGATGAGAAATGCACCGTCCATCGGAGAAAGTACTGCACCTTCTTCCTCCTGATGGTACCTGCGATGGGCTCTTTGGGAAATCAACCAGAACCGTCGAGCTGTCCTTAACTCTTCTCGAGGACCACGCCCGCTTCAGCGGGGTTCTCAACTTCCTCCTGCCCTACTCCGAGAAGAACGCCCACGAACTCCTCCAGTTCATCAAGCTTCTCGTTGAGAAGGTCGAGCTCCAGGGGGAGGCCGAGCGCCTCCTCTGATTTTTTTTCTTATTTCTCCTGGAATAATGGCTATTAGTATAATCACCGTTACACTAATTGCGCTTATCTTGAAGAGATTAACGCTTAAAATCCTGCATCGCTGATGCCTTCATCTGCGAGTTTGTGTAAGTATGCCATGGCTGTCCTAACCGGGGCTGGATTGAGAGCAGCTTTTGGGGGATTGGTCCAGGGCCGGGAGCCTTCGTAAGCGTTGGCAAAAGCGGAGAGAAGTTCCCCAGCTGACTCCCGTTCTCTCTTTTGAACTTTTCCCAACTTCTTGTGCAAACCTTAATATAGGAGGTTGCCCTATTTACCAGGATTGGTCGTGATACTATGGGAAAACGAATTATCTCAACCCTGCTGGTTCTCTTCGTGGTGGTCTCCCTTCTTGCCCCCGTGAACGCTCTCAGAACGGTGGTCTTGGTAAGTGACAATCCAGCTGACATGGCAATAGCAAGGGCTGTGGCCGAAACTTCGGGCGGAGTCCTCGTGGTTTCTCCCTGGGGAGCCTACGACGAAAAAGTTCTTCGGAAGGCTCTCTCGCTGAAGCCCGGCTCCGTGATCATAATCGGTGGGAGCGTTGCAGTCCCCGTGAACTACGATAGCGTGCTCAAGGAGAAGGGCTTAAAGGTCACTCGAATCGCCGGTAAGGACAGGTTTGAGACCTCGGATTTAGCATTGGACTGGCTGGTGGACAACGGCTACACGCTCAAGGGGAACGCCTACATACTGAACGGCTGGGACGAGGGGAGCATCCTCTACACTCTGGGGAACGACCCCGACGCCCTCATCATGGTGGTCAACCCCCACCACGACCTCGTCAACGCGATCCATGAGAAGACCGGCCTCACAAAGGAGAAGATGGCCCCCGCCACCGGAGGCTATGGACGGAGCGTCTACGTCGACCCGACAATGTTCGGCGGGGGAATGCCGTGCAACTGCACGCCGGCGGATTTACCTCCGATAGAGACCACAAAACTCTCCATTGAAAGGCTCCAGAACCTCTCGTCGAGGATATCAAACGAGAGCGTTAGGAATGAAATCCTCACCAAGGCCAAGCTCGCCCAGAGTCTCGAGAGCCAGAACAGGTTCGGCGAGATGAGAAAGGTTCTCGAGGAGGCCTTCTGGCTGGCCTACCGCGAACTTGCCCCTGTCAAACCTGGGCCGGCCCAGAGTAGATCTGGCTCTACCGGCTGAGTTATCTTTTTAGCCCTTTCCTTCAACTTTTCTCCATGTCCCTCTTCGAAGTACTCAAACCACTAAAGTCCGAGATCGCCAGGGTTCACGTCTTCCCGCCGAGCGAGGGGGAGTTCGGCGGGTTCGCCTTCAACAATCCAGAGATAAACGCCCTTCTCGACGAGCTCGGCTTTACCCTTTACAGACACCAAGTTGAAGCCCTTGAAAAGCTCTACTCTGGCAAAAACATCGTGGTAACCACCCCAACAGCCAGCGGGAAGAGCGAGGTTTTTAGGCTGGCCATCTTCGACTCCTACCTCTCGGACCCGCGGAAAACCTACCTCCTGGTTTACCCCACCAGGGCTTTAATAAACAACCAGTACGAGAAGTTCTCCCTCCAAGATCTCGCCTTCTACCGCATAACCGGGAACCACATACACGCGAGAATTCTCACCGGAGACGTGTCATGGAGCGAGAGGAGGGAGTTAATCCGCGAGAAGCCAAGGGTGGTGTTCACAACCCCTGACATGCTCCACTACAACATCCTGCGGAGATGGAGGAACTACGAGTGGCTCTTGAGGAACCTGCGTTATCTGGTTGTTGACGAGCTCCATGTCTATCGCGGAGTCTTCGGGAGCAACGCAGCGTGGCTCTTCAAACGCTTACTTTTCAGGCTAAAGCGCCTCGGAGTGAAGCCCCAGATAATAGCGCTCTCGGCGACGCTGAGGAACCCGGAGGAATTCGCGGAAAAGCTGTTCAGAACTGAGTTTGAGGCAGTAACAAGGGCATCAAATCCCTTCCCGCGCAGGTATCTGGTGCTCTTCGAGCCGAGGAACCTCGAGGAGAGGCAGTTCTTGAAGGCGACCGTCGAGAGGCTCGCCGATAATGGCATTAAAACCCTCGTCTTCTTTGACAGCAGGAAGGGGACCGAAAAGCTCCTCCGCTTCCTTCTAAACTCGCCAGCTTTTTCTATGACGAGCACCTACAAGGGAACTTTGCCAAAGAACGTCCGCTGGGAGATAGAGCGGGACTTCAAGGAGGGAAAGCTTCTGGTTCTACTGACCACCAATGCCCTTGAGCTCGGTATTGACATAGGTGGCCTTGACGCGGTAGTCAACTACGGCATTCCTCCGGACGGATTATTCTCCCTTATCCAGCGCTTCGGTAGAGCTGGGAGGCAGGCTGATCGTGAAGCCCTCAATGCTATCGTTTTGAGGAAGAACGGCCTCGACTACTACTACCGCGAGCACTTCGACGAGCTCGTTGAGAGGCTTGAGAAGGGTATAATCGAGTACATGCCAGTGAAGACAGACAACGAGCGCATAGCCGAGAAGCACCTCCACTACCTGCTCACCGAACTCGGAATCGTCGACTGGGACGAGCTGGATGAGTTCGAGAGGAAGATCGCCGAAAAGCTTGTCATAGAGCGCAGGGCCGACCTTAAGAAGAACCCTCTAACTGGAAAGCTCGAACTCCGCCTCAGAAAACCGGCTTTCAGCTACTCCTCGCTGAGGACAGCCAGCGACGAGAGCTTCTTCCTGGTGAAGGACGAGCCCTGGATAAGGGGCAAGCTGATGGAAAAGGCATCGACGCGTGAGATGCTCAACTTCATCAGCTGGCTCAAGCTCAAGGGGTACGTCATAGAGGAGGTTGACACGGACGAGTACCACCGCTCGCTCTTGCCAGGAATGGCATACTTTTCCAGGGGAGAGCTCTACATGGCTAAGGACCGCCTGAGCCTCGGCAACTTCCACTTCGTCTTCGCAAGGCAGCTCAACCGCCTCTGGGACGTTGAAACCTTCGTCTCCAAGAGGGAGGAGGTCGAGATACTCGAGATTTCTGATACAAAGACCTACAAAGGCGTTGAGATAGGCCTTGGGAGGCTTCGCGTCAGGCACGTCTACACGGGCTACGCCGTCAAGGGGCTCGACACAGGCAACTACGTGGCCGAGCTGATGAGGCTCAGGGAGGAGGGAATTCTAAAGGGCGAAGTCTTCTCGCCAGCCACCGGGGAGAGGGTCGAGGAAGAGGACTTCTCGATACTCAACTGGGAGAGGTTCGCGAAGGTCGAGTTCGCGGAGCCCCATGTGAGGGAGTTCGAGACCGAGGGAATTTGGCTCGTCTTCCCGGATTCGATTAGGGAGGTCTCTGCCGAGGAGTTCCGAGAGTTCTTCGGTAGGACGGCGGAGAAGGGGTACGAGGATATTTCTTTCCACCTTTACGAAACCCTCGACAGGAGGAAGCTCTTCCCCCTTTATCTTGGAAGCACGAGCTTCGTTATCAGAAAAACGATAGGCGACGCCCTCCAGAAGGCCGGGATAAAGGACGAGGAGCTGGCCTTTGCGATCAAGAAGATGGTTGACAGCAAGGACGGAATTGGAAGCGCGCTCCACGCGATGGAGCACAACCTCATCAAGATAGCGCCGATCTTCACCTACGTCGACTCGAGGGAGCTCGGCGGCTACAGCTACGCGAGCTTTCCGGGGGAGCCCTACGCCGGACGGCCACTAGTTTTCATCTACGACGGCAACGAGGGCGGAGCAGGTTTGGCTGGAATCATCTACGAGAACATTGAGAAGCTGATGGAGAGGAGCCTCGAGCACCTTAGGGGATGCTCCTGCAGGGACGGCTGTCCCGTCTGCGTCCTCTCGCCGAAGTGCGGAACCTTCAACGAGTTCCTCGACAAGTGGGCGGCGATAAGGGCCTGGGAGAGGATTCTGGAGGAAGAAAAAAGCGAGTGATGGCGGGATTTTTATGCACCCTGCTCTTTACACTCATATGTAAATTACAAAGAGTGTAGATTAGTGCTCCTCGACTTGCAAGGAAGGGTTGTCATAGGTTGCCCCATCGATAAAGGCACATCTCCTTCGATTCGACAGCAGGAAGGATAAAAACTCTTAAATAAGAAACTATCTATAGCAAACTTGGGGTGAGCATAATGGATTTCGCACTATTCATGGAAAGATATGGTTACAAGATACTGCTCTTGTTCATGGTCTCAGTGGTTCTCACCATAGTTATATTCCCATGGGCAGTAGCGACATTTGAGGTTTTCAAAACAGGGGGATTAGGGGCTGTGACTCTTTTAGCCGCCATATTTACAGCCGTAATGGTAGCATGGCTGGGCTACACTGCGTTGTTTGGACGCTTTTCAGAGGCAATATATGCCCGCCGCCAGTCCCCCACCAAGAGAGAGGTTAAAAAGATAAAGGATGCGGGAAAGTAAAGGTTCCCGACATTTTGTCTTGTTGGCTCATGATTTACGTATGTTAGCGGGAGTTCGAAATCTAGATAAGGAAATTAAATAATCCCTTTAGTTTTTACCTTCCCTTTAGTCTTTTCTTCCAAAAGCCTCATTAGCTTCTCCGCTTCATCCTTCCTCGTTTCGATCGTAAACTTTACTAGTCCCCCATATTCCTCCCCAACTATCCTTCCACCGGCTTTCTCAACAGTTTCCCTGACGATATGAAAGAGGTTGTAAGGAAAGATCACATCAAACTGTCCCGTCTCGTAGACCTCAATGATTCCTGCGTTTTCAATGGCTAAGCTTGCTGTATCGCTGTAGGCTCTAACCAGGCCCCCGTAGCCGAGCTTTATCCCTCCAAAGTAACGCGTGACGACCACAACGATATTGGTTAACCTCCTGTTCTGAATTAGCTTGAGCACTGATCTTCCTGCCGAGCCTTTTGGCTCTCCATCGTCATCGTAGCTAACGCTGAAGTTCTTCCTGTCATTGATTAAGTAGGCGGAAACGTTGTGTGTTGCGTCTATGTGGTGAGACTTTATCTTCTCGATGAAGGCTCTTGCTTCTCCCTTCGTACTGGCCGGAGAAGCGTATCCTATGAAAATGGACTTCTTAACTACGAGCTTGGCGCTACCGAAGCCCTTCAGAGTTCTATAATTCACCCCGTGTTTACCCCCTCAGCGTTGCGATGAGTTTCTTCTCGTCCAGAAGCATTGTTATTGCATCCTTGACGTCCTTCACTACTATGTCACTCGCGAGGAGTGCATCGGTTGTTGCACCCTCCGGCCCAATGACACAGAAAGCCAACTCCGCCGCCTCAAGCATGGACACATCGTTGTTGCCGTTTCCGACGGCTGCATAGGGGGAATACTCTTTAGCTCTCTTTGCCTTTTCCTCCCCGCTGGAGACCCTCTCAATTCTAACCGGGAGGTCTTTAAGCTCCTCTTCCAGTGTTCCAAATGTATCAGCACTTAAAACAACGACTGTATATCTGTCTGCAAGTCTTTTTAGAAGTTCCTTCACATTTTCTGGCACCTTTCCTTTAGTTCCAAGCGTTCCGTTTAAGTCGAAGATAACGGCAGTAAACTCAAGTTCCCCATAGTTTGGAATCTCCATTCAAACCACCAGGGTCATATTAGGTGTAAGGTTTTTAAGGGTTGAACCATGACTTGTATCGATAAGAGTTGGGTTGATTAAGGGGGTAACTATCGGGGGTTGAAGTATGGAATGGCTGCGGAGACGGCTCTCCGATCCAGAGATTCTCATAAGACTAAACGGTTTTTTCCTCAGTTATTTTGGGTGGATGGCCTTTGGAATTCTCTATGGGTTTCTTGGTCGGTGGAGTGTTGATATGACCTCCGCGTTCCTCAACCTTCCATTTACCTCCAAGGCATTTGTCCTTGAAGTGATTCACTTCACTAAGTCGATCCCGCCTCTATACGGTCTTTTCACGATTGTGTACTACATTGGTTTTACGGGTTCTATAGGGTTTATGGTGGTGTATCTGCTCGTCTATCTCAAGGACCTTGATACCTCAGATAAACTTCTTGCTAGTTACATATTCTCTTACATATTTGCAGGAATGACCTACATGGTCTTTCACATCTACGCCCCCCACGTTGTGTACCACCTTTCGGGATACACCTCTGATAACACGCTACTGACTCGGCAGGAATTCGTCTTGCCCTCTCTCCATAACACCATAATAACCGTAAACATTATTCTGCTCTGGAGGCACAGGCATAAACTCGGTGCAAAGTTTCTTATCATTGTAAATGCATTGATACCTTTTGCAACATTCTTCCTAGGCCATCACTGGATATATGACATCATTTCAGGCTTTGCATTGGGGACCTTTGTCTGCTGGCTTTCTGGGGAAGTTGGTATGGGGATCCCCAGGAGGCTTTATGATTGGGAGCTTTCATCACTGAGAAAGATAACGGTATTGAACTTCGTCCTCATGCTGATACTTCTCCTTATAGCAATAAATCCTGCCAAGATAGTGGAGATCATGAACGGGCTCATATCAACCCCCTGAGTAAAACTTATAAATGGCAAGAGGGCCTTATAACTCGAGTGCCGGGGTAGCCTAGCTCGGCAGGGCGGCGGACTCGTAATCCGCAGGTCGCGGGTTCAAATCCCGCTCCCGGCTCCACACAAACTTTTTCTGGCGAAAAGTTTAGTTAAATGAACATTGAGGAGTCCCTGCACTTTTAACTGGAGTTTAGACTTTGGACTTTCATGTTACAGGATGGAGGGAACAGGGTTACCACGTGCTCATCAGGCTCCTTATTTCAACGTGTACAGAAACTGGTGTCCTCTCTCCTTCAGGTATCACGAGGAGGTAAAGAGGTCCGTCGACTGGGAATCTCCATACCTTGCTAAGGTGAGTTACATGCTCCTCCAGGAAGAGGCACATGCCAGAACCCGCCTTTATCATTCCTTCGCCGTTTCCTTTAGTTATACACACTGTTACTGGATGATTAGAGTTAACGGAGAAGTAAATGACTGACCAAGAGGTTCCATCAATCTCGTACATGGCAATTTCGCCTGGGTGGAGTGTGATTTCATTTTCATGTCCTGATAGGACCATGCTAACACCGGTTATCCCTAGGGTTAGCATGATTGTTAGTGCCAAAACTATAGCATCCTCCCCCATCCTTACATGAAGTCTGGAGAGTGTGGGGGAGATCATTTTCATTTTCATCACCTCTACTATTATTTTAGTTGAACTTCTATTTAAATCTTATGCTTTAAGTTCCAAAGAATTCAAAAAATTGTTACTAAAATTTAACAACGTTGCTAAAACTTGAGAAAATTGAGCTTTCACCAAGGGTTTGGTATACAAACCAAGGAATCGGAATTAATTTATAAATCCCGAACTTCAAGTGCCTCTATGAACCCGGAGAGGAAAGGATCTTTATTTGCAGCCGCTGGAATGTTCCTGTATGGCATTGAACCGGTTGTCATAAACGCCAATTCCTCTAGTCCTATAACCTTTGCGGCACTATCTGTTTCACTGGCTGCTCTTGTGCTCTGGCTGGTTGGTAGAAGAAATATCCTAGAAGACATTCGCTCAAAACCAGGGTTTTTGAAATATGGTCTCTTCATGGGGCTCTTCGGCACGGCACTTGCGTATCTCAGTTACTCATTTGGAGCGATGATGAGCACGGCTATAAATGCTGCCTTGATTACGAGGAGTGAAATTTTATGGTCGTTTCTTCTGTCGTGGGCTTTCCTTGGGGAGAGAATTGGGAAATCCCACATTTTCTACGGCACACTTCTAGTTCTTGGACTTGCTTTGGTGATAACGCAGGGAAGGGCCATGGTTCCACACTTTGGCGACGTAATTCTTCTGCTCGTTCCCTTCTTCTGGCAGGTCGCTCATGTGTTAGCCAAGAAAACGCCCTACCACCCGATCACCATAGCAACGCTTAGGAACACCTTCGGGGCACTCTTCATCCTGCCATTTGCTTTCATAACAGGTCCCCAGTTTTCAATGTATGCTCCTCTGGAGGGCATGGTGATAGCCCTCGGTCAGATCCTGTGGTACAGCTCGATAAAGCTCATAAATCTTTCAAAAGCCACCCTGATAATCACTCCAGCTCCGGCAATCGCCATAGCCTTGGGGATTCTTATGGGACAACCTTTTACGGTATACCATGTTGTTGGTTTTTTGCTTATCTCCTTCGCCACAGTGGGAGCCTCACGGCTTAGGAGTGAAGTCAAAAGTGGAGGTATGCTCGTATAAATCTCAGGACATCCCGGACTTTAAATCGCCCTTCTCTATTCGGATCATAGATAACTTCAACGGGCACCTCCTTTATCCTTGCCTTCATCTTTGCAGCCTTCAGAAGCATTTCTGTCTCAACCTCGTACCTATCGCTCTCTATTGTGGGCAGAAACTCCCGCCGGAAGGCCCGAAAACCGCTCTGGGTATCGTAGACGTACTGGCGCAGCTTGAGCCTTATCAGCCGTGTCGTTATTATGTTGCTGAACCTCCTGTGAAGGGGTCTCTGGCTCACGTCCCCCTTCCTGGCGCCGATGACCATATCTGCCTCACCGGAGAGTATCGGCTCCACGAGGCTTATTATCTCCCGGGGTTTATGCTGACCGTCGGCGTCCATAAAGACCACAACGTCGCCGCTGGAGTGTTTAACCCCCTCACGCATTGCGCAGCCTTTACCGCAGTTTTTCTCAAGCCTGATGACCTTTATTCGCTCATCCCTCTCGGAGAATGCCTTGGCAACCTTATACGTCCCATCGCTTGAGCCATCGTCAACCACTATGACCTCGTCAACGAAGTCGGGAATCCCCTCAAGAACCTTCGGGAGCATTGCCTCCTCGTTGTAAGCTGGTATGACGACGGTGATCCTTCTGCCCTTCAGCATCTACTCATCCTCTCCGAGCCTTTCGATGGCTCTCTGGGCTTTTCTCCTGAAGTCATCCTTATCGAGGAACTCCCAGTAGTGCTCCCTCGCCGGGAACCTGCCTTCTTTTACGTCCTCCCGATAGTTCTCAAGGGCAAGCCTTATCATCCCGCCGATGTCTGCGTATTTCTTGACGAAGGGAGGGGTGTTCTCGTAGATTCCTAGGAGGTCATGCCAGACAAGAACCTGACCGTCCACGTACGGCCCGGCACCGATTCCGATGGTGGGGATCGAGACCTCCTCTGTCACGAGCTTCGCAACATCGGCCAGGGTAAATTCAAGGACAACGGCAAAGGCACCGACCTTCTCAAGTGCCTTGGCATCGCGGAGTATCTCCTCGATTTCCTCCTCGGTCTCTCCCATCAGCCGGTAGCCGCCGAGGCGGAGGTATCTCTGGGGAGTGAGCCCCGTGTGCCCCATTACCGGAATACCCATCCTGACCAGCTTCCTCACGAGCTTCCTGTGGTCGTAGCCGCCCTCTATCTTCACCGCATCCGCCCCGGCCTGTACGAGCTTAATTGCATTTTTAACACCCTCATCGGTATCGACCTCGTAGCTCCCGAAGGGCATATCCGCTAAAACCAGCGCCCGCTTTACCGCCCTCGCAACGGCCCTGGTGTGGAAGACCATCTGGTTCATCGTGACGTTCAGCGTGTTTTCCTCCCCGTAGACAACCATCCCAAGGGAGTCGCCGATGAAGATTATGTCCATCCCTGCCCTGTCGGCTATGAGCGCTGAGGGATAATCGTAAGCGGTTATCAT
>JALTCK010000168.1 GCA_027074805.1 Thermococcus sp.
CATGGAAACAAGTGGGGCAAAGGCTACGGCCTCATTCTCATAATCCCTGCTGCAGAAGATCCTCTCGACCTCCAGATGAGGCTCTCGGAAGGCAAGATCAAAATGGCCGATGTCGTGGTGGCAGGAACCGACAGGTGGGGCACTTATGCAGCATGCGACCTGCTTCAAGGAGAATTCATGAAGCCAATCCTCGGCGAGAAGCCAAGGCCCGAACTCGAGTACTTCATTGAAGTCCAGGGAAGAATGCTACTCCTCTTCGGTCAAAACCCGCTTGAGGCCTTCGACGTGAACCTCGACCCAACAAACCCATTCAAGTTCCAGACCATAGCAGTGATAGTCAACAAGAACGGACAGATTGTGAAGGTTCTCACCGGCTGAATAACCTGTTACTCTTTTTTTCTTTTCAAGCATGTGCAAAAAATTGCACAAACCTTTTTTACAGGTGCACATTTAAGTAGCATTAAATATGGACAGCACGGAGGCCCCACCCAATGACCGAGCAGAGCACTGAAATCATCGAGCCACTGGCGAAGTTTCACGCCCAACCCACCACCAAAGGCCGAATCACTATACCCAAAGAAACCCGCAAACTCTACAACATCGAAGAAGGCGACTACGCAGAACTCCTCATCCGCAAACTCGACCCCCAAACAAAAAAACCCACGAAAAGAGCCGTACTGATAGCGAGGCTGAATATGACAGGTCAGTGTGTCATTCCATCAGAACTAATCAAACAGTTGGGAATTAAAATCAGAGAAGAGACTATAGAAGTATTGTTATTATCTTTCTTCAAGCCTGAGGAGGTCTTAGCTGATAAAGTATTATTCTCGAAGTACAGGACCCAACTTTTGAAGAGAGGCTATGCTATAATTTCAGAAGATGATGAGAAGATTATTGGATTCCAGTTATGACTTTTTAGTAAGGTACAACACTTACTTCTAACCTCCTGCAGAGAGGGTAACATGACCCGCATGTTACTCCATGTTACCTCATGTTACCCTTGTTACCCTACCCTTATTTTCCTTTATTTCAAAAAAGTAAAGAATCAGAGAGGAGTTTAGGTAACATGATTTAGTCTCTAAAAAACACCCTATATGTGTTTTTTTCTTCGTTAGATTAACCTAATTCTGAACAGATGTTCAATTTCAAGGCAATGATTGCCAAAAAATAAAATATAGGGGGTGTTTTTCTGGCGTGTTACCTTTGTTACCTATAGCAGGCAGGAGATCGCTTTTTTCGCCAAACGAAGGAAAATTAGATAGGGTAACAAGGGTAACATTTGACTGATGTTACTCCCCATGTTACCTGTTACCTCCGGCTTCTCATGATTGTGTAATGCTCTCCAAAAACGTCCACACAAAGCTTTTATAGTTTGTGCTTAAAATAAGTACAGTACTTAATTAAAGTCCGGTGATCGAAATGCCGCGTGGTGGATACAAGAGCATAAACGTGAGGGAAGACACGTATGAGCTCTTCCAGAAATTTAGAGGCCTGCTCTTCATGGAGAAGGGCCGGAAAGTCACAGAGGACGAAACCTTACGCGAGCTTCTCGCCCGCGCCGCTCCTGAGATAACGACCTAAGGAGGCCCCTCCCATGGACGCCGAGGAAATCAGAATCTACATCGAGACATCACCCATCCTCCGAGCATTCCAAGACCTCCTCAAAGAAGCCAGGACCCTTGAGGACGAAAACTACCTTCCAGCCGAATTCAGGGGTTACCCCCTCGACTACATTGACTTCAACACAGTAATCTTCAAGCGTCGCGGAAGGTTCTATTGGGTCCTCGACTACCACCGCCCCCGCGTGGTCCTCCACAAAGTCATCAGGCGAAAGGTCGTGGATGAGGAGGGCAAGCCCGTAAAGGACGAGGCTACTGGTGAACCAGTCGTTGAGGATGTCCCAATCCACGAGCAAACAATCCTCAACCTTGTGCCAATTGAGATAAGGGCCTTCAAGGACTTCACCCTTGAGCTTGCCGCGAGGGAGCTTGGGAGAAGTCCTCCGATCCTCTACCAGTGGACCGTTGCACTCAACAGCTGGCAGGGGCCAGTTGTTCAGGAGCTTGAGCCTGTTTTAGCCGTTGAACTCTTGGACAGGCTAAAGGAAATAGGCGGCCTGTTCTCCAGCGAGCCTTTGGCTAAGGAGGCGATAGACACAGTCCTGACCCTCGCCCGCTACCTTGGCGCGGTCTCCTTTGAGAACCGCCCGATGGCGCCGGGAATCTACTGGAACCCTGAGAGCAGAGAGCTGGAGGCTTACGACTTTGACACGTCCATGCCTTCTCAGGAAGAGGTCAGGGAGGCCCTTCTCCTGCTCGATGAGATAACGAAGACCGTGAACAAAACTTCGTGGCGGGAGAGCTGGCCGTACAAGTTCGGGAAGGCCATAAAGTGGGCCTTTGTCGCGGGCCTTGGCTACGCTTACAAGGTTTACAACGACAAGAGGCGCTGGATTCCTTACTTATTATTAATAGGAGAATCTCAGACGGGCAAGACACACAGCGTTGGAAGGACCATCGCCGAGATGTGGTCCTCGCCGTTCACTTCTTCAGGTGCCTCATGGAGCCTCTACACGCTCAGCGAGCTGATTTCTTCGAGGGCTTCCGTGCTCATTGTTAATGAGGCCGCTAACCTCTTCCGCTCGCTCAACAGGGGCGACGAGGAGGACAACCTTTTCAACCTGCTCAAGAACGCTCCTGAGCAGTACCTCTTCCGTTTCAAGAGCTACAAGGGGTCAATTAAGCTCTACCCGTCGCTGGCCACTTTTGCTTTCACCGCAAACATGAGCGCGCCGAGGAACGAGGCGATTAGAAGGCGTTTTCTCACGGTTGAGTTTACGAGGGTTGACAAGATACCGCGTGAGGCTCAGGCGAGGTTTGAGCGCGAGATTGTTCCGAGGATGGGTAAGCTCTCGGCCATTGGAAGGCTCATCTTCAACCTCGTTAAGGCTGACCCTTCGCTCCTTGACAACCACTGGATTGACCTGGCGGAGCTTCTTGTTGAGGCCGTTTACTCCTACGCTGGCCTTCCTGTTCCGGCGTGGCTCAGGGAGGCATCGCTTGAGGAGAACTTCATCGAGGAGCTTGAGGCCGAGAAGGTTGAGTACGTCACGACGTGGCTCAGGAGGCACTTCAACGAGCTTTACCTCAGGAACGTGAGGAAGAGCTTTGAGGAGCAGGCTGATTACATCCGCGAGCGCGTTGAGTACGTCCTCCGGGCGAATTACAGCGAGTACTTCTACCTGAGGGACGGCGAGGTCATCATCTTCCGGAGCCTGCTTGACGCTCTAAAGGCCGACAAGAAGGACTTGGACATCTACAGCTTCCGCGACCTCTGCCGTCTCATGGATTGGGATTACAGACAGAAAAAGGTGTTAGGCAAGAATATGCGCGTCGCCGTCGTCTCTCTTCAGGAGTTCCTTGACCAGGTCGCGCCGATGGAAAAGCAGGAGTTCGATGAGGAGGTTTTCAGCGTCTTGGATGAGGTTGTGAATGTCTTGGCGATGCAACCGCTGTCGTTTGATGAGCTGGCGGAGCAGGTCAGGGCTGTTAGCAGGTCGGTTCTGCGGACGGCTGTGGAGGTGCTTGAGGGGAGGGGCGTTGTTTTCGAGGCGGGGGGCAAGTTGGTGCTTGATAGGAAGAAGGCGGTTGATGAGGGGTTCAACATTGTTTATTCGGGTGAATCGCGCGTATGGGGTGGTTCTGAATGAGGGCTGTGGTTGTTGGTCCTGCGTTCCCGCGGGAGTTTAGGGCTAGGGTGGAGGTCCCGTCGAGGGGTGACGTGGAGAGGATTGCTAGGATGGCGGGGGTGCCGGTGCTTGAGAATTCTGCCACGTGGTTTTGCGTGGTGGATGGGACGGTTTACGTTGCCATGAAGCGGAGGAGGTGAAGGCCGATGTCTGAGTCTCTTGTTCCAGAAGCGCAGGAGTTGGAGGAGTT
>JALTCK010000169.1 GCA_027074805.1 Thermococcus sp.
GTACCTCATCTTTTTCCTGGGCTCGTTTGGGTTCGGTGTGCTCTTGTTTGGGGTTATGTATCTGGTCTTTGCAAAACCGGGAACTCCGTTCGTTTCTCTCGTCAAGGTGCTCGGCGCTCTCTTTGCAATAGGCTCCTTTCTGATGTTCCTAGCCTCAGTGTTTTGTGGCAAGAATAAGATGCCCGAGAAAATCACTTACTCTTGGCAAAACTTTCTGAGGGAGCTTTCGGCGTCTCTCCTTCTCTTTACAGTTGCATACTTCTCTGGTGTTGGGCTGGAGAAAAGCATCTCGATGGCGCTTTACGTTTTTGTTATGGCCGGGTGGTACTACTCCATGATGGCGCATAGGTATATCATACCTGGGAGCATACTTAAAATCCGGGCAATCATCAATTTCGTGGCCGTCACCCCGGGACTGTACCTGTTCGTAATCAACAACGCCCTCGTAAGTGGATTAATGGGGGCGCTTTTTGCCGTTGCATCAGAAAAAGACTACAGGATAACCAAGAAGCTCGTGGAAACGGGACTGTTGGGGAGGAGATACGCCGAGAGCGGGGTTGCTGGTCTGTTTTACGCCATCTTTTATTTGTTTGGAGCGATTGCGGCTTTGGCCCTAATCACGGGGAGCTATGGCTTATCTTTCATCAGGGAATCTCTGCTAACGGTTTTCAGGCTACTTTATCTGTTCACGGCGATTTTCCTCCCCTTCGGAACGTTTCTCGGGTGGGCGAGGCTGAAGGTTCATGGGGAATGACTTGGAAAACATGAACTTTTGTGCTCTTTTGTTCACTTTATTACTCAGGCTCTTTTTGATTTGTTCTCGCCGTTTTGATACGGTTAGAAATTGAAAATTCTACGAAAAAAAAAACGTTAGCTAATCCAACTAGTAAAAAGAAAAATTTATATAAGCAAATGTGTTATTTAAGATGACCAACTGGCTGGGTGGTGGCAATGAATTGGAGGAAGACTGCTTTCAGTCTCTTCCTCGTGGCCATGGTGTTGAGCCTGCAGTTGATTGCGGCTCCCCAAGCAATGGCAATGAGCACGAACAATACCAGTATAACCTTCCGCAGGGCGGTTGTTGCCTGGTATGACGACAAGGGCAGGCTCCAGATGAACGTTACATGGATTAACAAGGTTGTGAACTTCACCAACCTGACTAAGGGTTGTCCGCTTCACAAGTCCAACGTTACTCCCAAAGTCAACGTTTCAATAGTCACGCTTTACAACATGAGTGAAAAGCGCGAGCAGTTGCTGTTCTTTAGACTGAACTTCTACAACAGCACGTTCAATTACACGATGTACGCGCTCGTTTATCGCGCCGAGCGGAGCCAGTACAACTTCACTCTCGTCACGAGAATCTTCACTGACCCGAAGACTGGAGCGTACAGGGCTTATCTGACTGGGATGAACATTGCTCCAAAGGACGAGGACAGGGTTGTGCCTGTTGGGGATACAATCATTACTGCTGATAATTTGACTCTCTCGGAGTATTACTGGACTCTGAACAAGGTTCTTATGAATCTTAGGAGGCATGATGAGACTGCCTGGGTCTGGGGCAGGAGTTCATTTGAGTTGAGGCACTTATCGCAGTTGGTGAGGCTTAAACTTCCAGAGTACAACCAGGAAAAAGCTGAAGGGCTAGCCGTTGTTATGGATACAAATATCTTTTGGTGTACTATCCATTGCACTCTGTGCGGTGCTGTGATCGATGCCATACTTGGATGTATTGCCATAACTGGAGGGGCAGGAGTTATATTCTGTGTTGCGACTGTACTGGGAATTTCTACTGCTACAGCATACCTCCAGCTGGGAGCGGGTGCAGGCATTGCCTATTCCTGTATATACTGTTGCTGTTGCTTCGATGTGCCAGCATGTTGTGATGCATTGTCATGAGGGAGTTAAATCTTTATCTTTTTTATGCTTTGTGTTTTGGAGGTGGGGATATGGCAGAAAAAGTTGGCATATATCTGATTGCATTCTTGACTGGTGCTCTCTTATCGATGCTTTTGGTTAAGGAGTCTCTGCGGAAAGGAAAGCCCTTAGTTGGAATCTTCATTTCATTACTACTATTTTTTGGAGCAGTTTATGGGATTATTATTAAAGATTTTGAGATGGCCCTGATTAGTCTGTATCTGGCCGTCTTGTTTATTCCGGAGGTTCAAGAGAATCTTCAGATTGTTAAGTATCTATTGGTTACACTCTTGGGCGGCTTGATTCTGGTGCAGTTGGAGGGGGTTTTCATCAAAGTGGTGGTGATTATTGGAATAGCCGGTGCTCTACTTGGGATCTGGAAAATGTATAATACAAAGGAGACGAAGGGTTAAACCCTCTCAATCCCTATCTTCGCCTGAACCTCTGGCCACTCGACGACGTAGCCTTTGGCTTCACCGAAGACTACCTCAGTAGCCCTCGTCTCCTTCATGATGTAGTCGAGGTTCTCCCCGAGAAGCTCGCGGTTCTCGTCGGTGGTCTCTATGGTGACGACTATTCTGTCGTTGACATCCAAATCAAGCCTCTTGCGCATCTCCTGTATTCTCCTGACGAACTCCCTGGCAAGACCTTCTGCTAAAAGCTCCCTCGTGAGGGTCTTGTCCACGAAGACCCTGCCGCCCTCGAAGTCCTCGGCAACGAAGAAGTCCGGCAGCTTCTCCTCTATCGTCAGGTGCTCCCTCGTGAGGTGGAAGGTCTTTCCTTCGAGCTCGACGTCCATTTCTCCGGCCTCGTAGAGCTCCTTGCCGTGCTCGCTTATCCAGGCTATGACTTTCTTGGCGTCGCCCTTGAACTCCGGACCGACCTTGGCAAAGTTCGGCTTTATTATAAGCTCGCGCTCGACCCTGCCAACGACTACTTCTTTCGCGTTGAGCTGGTCCTTCAGCAGTCTGTTCAGCCTCTCGACGGCCTTCTTTACCGTCTCGTCCTCGGTCTCTATGATTATCCTCCTGACCGGGTAGCGGAGCTTTATCTTGGCCCTCTGCCTCGCTGAAGAGCCTGCCTCGACGATCCTCCTTACGGCCTCCATCTCGCGCTCGAGTTCCTCATCTATGGCCTTCTCATCAGCTTTTGGCCAGTCGAGCATGTGGACGCTCTCGACGCCGATGAAAGGCCTCAGGAGGTTCTGGTAGATTTCCTCTGCTATGTAGGGTGTGAACGGCGCCATGAGCCTGAGCAGAACGTCGAAGACCTTCCAGACGGTGTAGTAGGCAGCGAGCTTGTCCGGATCGTCGCCCTCGACCCACATGCGCTTCCTGATGAGCCTCACGTACCACCTGCTGAGGTCCTCAACGACGAAGTTGTAGATTGCTCTGGTGGCTTTGGTCAGCCTGAAGGTCTCCACACCCTCTGTGACATCTCCTATGAGGCTGTTGGCCCTGCTGAGAATCCAGCGGTCCTCCTCCCTGAAGGGAAGCTCCTGCGGGTTGAGTTTGGTTGGATCGAAGTCGTCGAGGCTCATGTAGGTGGCGCTGAGAACGTAGACGTTCCAGAGTATGTTGAGCATCCTCTTGACCTGGGCCAGGCCCTTCCAGCTGAAGCGGAGGTTCTCCCAGGGGTTCGTTGCCCAGAGCATGTAGAACCTGAAGGGATCCCTTCCCTCCTTCTGGACGACCTCCTCAGGGCGGATGATGTTGCCGAGGCTCTTGCTCATTTTGTCGCCCTTCTCATCCAAGACGTAGCCGTGCATGGCCACCTTCCTGTAGGGAACGGTGTCGAAGGCTATAACGCTCGCGGCCTGCTGGGAGTAGAACCACTTGGTTACTTGATCCTCGCCCTCAACGATGAAGTCCGCTGGCCAGAGCTTCCTAAAGTTCTCCTCCGTCCTCGGGTAGTCGAGGGAGGCCCAGCTGGCTATTCCGCTGTCGAACCAGACATCCACGACGTCCTTGACGCGGCGCATCTCCTTGCCGTTGACCCTTATGATGAAGGCATCCACGTAGGGCCTGTGCAGGTCCTCCGGGCCGAGCTTCTCTTCGATGACCTTGAGCTTCTCGTTGTAGTCCTCGGGGAGTTCTATCCTCTCGCCGTCGAGCACTATGGCGACGCTCTTCTCGACCAGCTCCTTAAAGCTGCCGACTACGTATATCTCGCCGTCCTCGGCCTGCCATATCGGGAGCGGGATTCCCCAGTAGCGCTGCCTGCTTATGACCCAGTCGCCGCTGTTCATGACGCCGTTGTCGTAGCGAACCTTAACCCAGTCCGGGTACCACGTGACTTTCTCGTCGTTTTCCTTGATGATGGTGTCCTTGACCTTGCTGACCTTGAGGAACCACTGGTCGGTGGCGCGGAATATGAGCGGCGTCTTGCAGCGCCAGCAGTGCGGATACTTGTGCTCTATAGTCCCGGCCTTTACGAGGTAGCCCTTCTCGGTGAGGTACTCGATTATCTGCGGGTCTGCGTCCTTGACGTAGGTTCCCTTCCAGAAGCCCTCAGTGTAGCGTCCCTCGTCGTCAACCGGGCTGTAAATCGGCAGGCCGTACCCCCTTCCGACCTCGTAGTCCTCCTCACCGTGGCCCGGCGCAGTGTGAACCAGACCGGTACCGTCGCCGAGGGTTACATGCTCCCCGAGGATAACCCTGTGGGCCCACTCGTACTTCTCGCGGAACTCCTTTTGGGTCGGATACTCGTCCATTAAGACATGGACGTAGCGAAGGCCTTCAAGCTCCTCGCCCTTGAAGGTCTCGACGATTTCACCCTTGAGACCAACCTCGGAAAGAACGCGCTCAACGAGGGCCTTCGCTATTATCCAGTACTCCTCGCCCTTATCGGTCTCGACTTTAACCTTGGCGTAGTCGTACTCGGGGTGGACGGTAACTGCTAAGTTGGCCGGGAGCGTCCAGGGCGTGGTCGTCCAGATGAGGAGATACTCGTTCTCTTTCCCTTCAACCGGAAACTTTACATAAATGCTCGGGTCCTTCCTTATCTTGTACTCGCCGCGAACCTCATGTTCAGCGAGAGCAGTCTCACAGCGCGGGCACCAGTGGAGGACACGCTTGTCCTTCTCGAGGAGGCCCTTCTCCCAGGCTCTCTTCAGGGTAAACCAGCCCGATTCGATGTACTCGTTCTTTATGGTCATGTACGGTTTATCCCAGTCCATCCAGACGCCGAGCATCTTGAACTGCTCGGTCATGACCTTGAGGTTGTTGAGGGCGAACTCCTTGCACTTCCTTATGAAGTTGTCAACGCCTATCTCTGTCTCTATGTCCTTCTTGACCTTGAGCCCAAGGGCCTGCTCGACCTTGACCTCTATCGGCAGTCCGTGCATGTCGAAGCCCGGCTGTCTGCGCACGTTGTAGCCCTGCATCGTCCTGAACCTTATCACCATGTCCTTGATGATCTTGTTCCAGGCGGTTCCGAGGTGTATGGCACCGCTGACGTAGGGCGGGCCGTCGAGAAAGTAGTACTTTGGACCATTTGACCTGCTTTCCTTCACCTTCTCATAGGTGTCGTTCTCCTTCCAAAAGCGCTCGACCTTTTCCTCAAACTCTCCCGGGTTGTAGTCCCTAAACTCCGGTTCCTTTATCATGCCAAAACCCTCCAGAAATGATCTTTAGGATGGATTACCCTAGAACAGGGGAGGCTAAGCCGCGAAACGGGCGAAGCGAAGGATAAAACACTCCCCCCTCATGGGTATCGGGCCAAAGTTGGGAACTTCCCTTATAAGGTTTTTGGATAGAAATCCCGAGGGATATGGGACTGTGCCCTCCCCGACCGACCCCAGGTCACTTCTCCCAGGGGCGTGAGGGGAAGGGCCCGGTTGAACTTAGGGTGAGGACGATTTAAATCTGACGCTCCGCCTCGGGCTCGCCCTTCCTTCTGCTCTCGTTCTTTATGACCTGAATCACGTAGTCTATGAACTTCCTGACCTCTTCAAGCTCCTCCTCAGGGATATCCTGGATTTTCCTGTTCTTGGTCTTGTATGTTAGTAGCTTCAGGAGGGCAAGTCTTCCGAGTGCCGTTCTGGTGCTTATCTCTCCCTCCTTCCAGTCGTGCCATATGGCGTTGGCTATGCCGTAGAACTCCGGGATGCTGTCGAGCCCGGGATCGCCGACGTCTATGACCTCCTTTCCGAGGTACTTGTAGCGCCTCTCCTTATCCTCCTTCGAGAACTCCTTGGTTCTCTCCTTGATGTACGCGTGCACCATGGCCACCACCCCCGGGAAACAATTCGACCTAAGAATTTATTAACTTTTTGTTTCTAAATAGTTAGGGTTGCAATGGTTAGCCGTGATCCCGTATCTCGTTCCATATTCCGGCCATTATCAGCGCCGCGCCCAGGTAGCCCTTGGCGCTGAGGACTTCCCCTATCGTTATGAACGCTGCTATGTGGCCGAATATCGGTTCGGCGGAGTATATCAGCGCCGCCTTGTGGGCCTTCGTGTTCCTCTGGTACTTCACCTGTAGGGTGAACGCGATGACCGTTGCAAATATTGAGGTGTAGAGGATTCCAGCCCAGGGCAGCGGGTCCTTGGGGACAGCGAATGGCTCGAAGAGGAGCGCAAATGCCAGCGAGAAGACGAAGTTCCACGCTATCTGCCAGAAGGCCAGGCTCAGGTAGTCCTTCTCCCCAAAGCGCTGAACGAGGACTATCTGGAAGGCGAAGCTGAGGGCACAGAGTACCGTAAGCAGGTCGCCGTGGTTGAAGTTCAGGCTCGCCCCTGAGATCAGGTAGAGGCCGGTCAGAGCCACTGCAAGTGAAACGGCATCCCTGAGCTTGAGCCGATCCCGGAGAAGGAAGTACGCTATGAAGGGAGTGAATACCACGTAGAGGGACGTTATGAAGGCCGAATTCGAGGCGGTGGTGTACTTCAGCCCGACTATCTGGAAGCCGTGGCCGAAGAAGAGTGTAACTCCGAGGACGAAGCCCTCCCTGAAGGTCTCCCCCCTCAAAACCCTCGACCGGAAGAGGAGGAGCATTAGGATCGAGGCTATGCCGAAGCGGTAGGCCAGGAAGAGTATCGGCGGGAGGTAGTCGAGGCTAACCTTCATCGCTGGAAAGGTGAAGCCCCATATCGCTGTTATTCCCAGAAGGACTGCTTCGGAGCGGTTCATCGCCACCTTTACCGTGCTCCCGTTTATAAGCTCTTCCCCTCGCATAGATTTAGGTCTTCACGTTTTTGTCGAGGTTTCACAAGTGTTATATACCTGCAATTCCAACTATGGAATTAGGTGTTCCGTATGGGTGACGATGAGAGCGTGTGGATTCTGGTAACCCCCGACAAGTGCAGCGGCTGCAGGCTGTGCGAGGTGGCCTGTTCGCTGGAGCACGAGGGAATAATATGGCCGGAGGCATCGCGTATAAGGATATACGAACTCCTGCCCGGCGTCAACGTCCCCCACACCTGCGTCCAGTGCCCGGATTATCCTTGTGTGAACGCGTGCAACTTCGATGCGCTGAGCGTGGAGGAAGTGACAGGCGCCGTGCTGGTAGATGAGGAGAACTGCACCGAGTGCGGGGCGTGCGTCCTTGCCTGTCCCGGCAACGTCCCGAGGATTCCCACCGGGAAGGGCAGCGTGGTGATCTGTGACCTCTGCGGGGGGCAGCCCAAGTGCGTTGAGGTCTGCCACGAGGCCGGCCACGATGCACTGACTCTCGTGAGGAGCAACTACCGCTCGATCTACAGGACCTTCGCGAAGGATCCGGTCGAGAAGAGCGCCGAGCTGGCGAGGAAAATGTACGGAGAGGAGTTTCTGGGGTGATAACATGAAGGGCTACGCTGGAAAGCTCCTGGACGTTAATCTGAGCACGGGAAACGTGAAAATCGTCGAGCTGGATGAGGACATGCTCCGCTTCTACGGCGGCAGGGGGCTCGGCACTTACATCCTCTGGAAGGAGCTCGGCGAGAGGTGGGAAAAGGTAGACCCGCTCGGCGAGGAGAACCTCCTCCTGATCCTCACCGGCCCGCTGACGGGCTACTACCCGGGAATAAAGACCGCTGTACTGGCCAAGTCCCCGGAGAGCAACGGTGTGGTGGGAAGCGTCCTCAGCAGCGAGGTGGGAATAGAGCTTAAGGCGAGCGGCTACGACGGGATAATAATCCGCGGAAAGGCCAGGGAGCCGGTTTACCTCTTCATCAACGACGACGATGTGGAGGTGAGGGACGCCTCAAAGTACTGGGGAATGGGTGGTGTCGAGCTCCACAGGACCCTGCTGAAGGAAGTCCACGACGAGCTCAGGAAGAAGGCCAAGCTGAGGGGCGTCCCGAAGGAGCCGGCAATGATGTACATCGGCAGGGGCGGAGAGGAGAAGGTGAGGTTCGCCGCGATAATGAGCAAGCTGATGCATGCAGCAGGTTATGGCGGCTTTGGGGCAGTTATGGGGAGCAAGAACCTCAAGGCGGTCATCGTTAAGGGGAATAAAGCTCTGCCGGAGGTTCACGACCCGGAGAGGTTCAAGTCCCTCCTCAGGGAGTTCCAGAGGGAGCTTTTGACCCTTACCACCTTCCGCCAGTGGGGGACCGGGGCAGGTGGCTACAGCGTCGGCAAGGACCGCTCAAGCCAGCCGGTCAGGAACTGGCAGGAGGAGTACCACGACGACGAGAGGATAAGCGTGGTGAACTTCGAGCTCAAGGCCTGGGTCAAGAAGTACTGGGCCGACTACGGCTGTCCCGTCAACTGCATGAAGATATCCTACCTCCGCTACGGGCCGTATAAGGGCTCGATAACCGACGCCCCGGACTACGAGCTGATGGCCTACATGGGGACCAACCTTGGCGTCTTCGAGCCGGAGAAGGTTGTTTACCTGTCCTACCTCGTTGACGAACTCGGCCTCGACGGGATAAACGCGGGCAACGTCCTCGGTTTTGCGGCGGAGCTCTACCAGCGCGGAATCCTTGCTGAGGAAGACATCGGCTTCAAGCTCGAATGGGGCGATGAGAAGGCCTTCGCAAGGCTCCTTGAGCTGATAGTCAGCAGAGAAGGCATCGGAGAAGTCCTGGCCGAGGGGACTTACCGGGCCGCGAAGAGGATCTCGGAAATGAAGGGCGTCGATGCCATGCGGTACGCCGTCCATGTCAAGGGGATTGGAGTGGGCGCCCACGGGATAAGGAGCGACCTCGACTACACGAGGGACATAAGCTACGCCGTTTCGGTTCAGGGAGGCGACCACACGGCAACCGCAGGTCTGCCGGCGAGGAGCTACGAGGGCGAGCTGGTGAATGCCTTCTACGACTCGGCCGTTATATGTATGTTCACGACGAGACCGGGCTTTGAGCGGATTATCGAGTTCGGAAACGCGGTTACGGGCTTTGAGCTGACGCCGGAGAAGTGGTTCAACGAGACCGGCCTGAGAATAATCCACCTCCAGAGGATCCTGCTCCTCCTCGGAGGGCCCGACGTCCACTGGAAGCCGAAGGACGACGACAACCCGGAGAGGTTCTACGAGCCCCTTCCGACCGGGCCGGTCAAGGGTAAAGCTCCCACCAGGGAGGAGATAAGCGAGAAGGTCCGCCAGTACTACGAGCAGGTCGGCTACGACGAGCATGGAATTCCAAGGGAGGAAGTCCTTGAGGAGCTCGGCCTGAGCGAAGCGAAGCGCGAGGTGAAGCGCATAAGGGAGCGCCTTGGCCTCTGATTTTCCTTTTGGTGGTTCTCATGAAAGTGACCCTGATACTCTACGGGGAGCACGCCCTAAAACACGGCCCTCGAAAGGAGCTTGAGGTGGAGGAAGGCAAGAGAGTGGGCGAGATGCTCAGAGAGCTGGGAATAGGGACGGACGAGCACCACATCCTGGTGAACGAGAAAAGGGTGGAGGAAAGCCATCCCCTCAGGGAGGGCGACAGGATCAAGGTGCTCCCGGTGGTCTACGGCGGGTCACTCGCCGGGCCCGTGGACGCACTCCATGTTCATGGCCAGAAGCATCTCGACGTAGCCTGACTCCAGGTTCTCCCTTATTTTATCCGCCAGCGTCTTGAACTCATCGAGAGTGAGCGGCCTTTTGTTATTCAGCCACTTGATTTTCCCGTCGTTCTTGTCAAGGATCACTATCTCTCCCTCAGTGATGAGAGGAATGTAGTTCATTTTTATCCCGTAGAGCTCTTCGGCAAAGGCAAGTTTTGCCCTCATCAGCTCGAGATAGTTTGCCAAATCTTCGCCTAAGATATTCCTGAACTCCCGATTCATTCTTCCACCACTTTGATTTTAATGAACACCCTTATTAACTTGTCGGACATTTTTGGGTAGAAATGAACTCTTAATGTTTCACCTTTTGAGGTTCCATTTTTCCCGGTTAAGGAGGAGGTAGGCCTCCTCCTCCAGCTCCTCGGGAACATAATCTAGAAGTACGTCCGCATCCCCAACGTGCTTCCTGAGGTTTTTGCCGAGGGATATCTGGTTTTTGGACAGGAGTTCTGATATTACATCGACGATCCCTTCCTTAACCCTCTTCTCGGCGTAGAGCCTCTTACCCCTCAGCCAGACCCTTTCGTTCTTCCTGTAGAAGTCCCAACCCCTCTCGGTGAAAAACTCTGGGCCGGGTTTTATCCTAACCTTCTCGCGCTCAAGCCTGTCCACCTCGAGCATTATGAAGGCCTTCCCCCTGAAATGCCCGACGTTCCACTCAAGAACCCTGAAACCCTCCCTCTGAAGAGCCCTCTCGAATCCCCGGGCGCTCCTCTCAAGCTGGGGCATGAGCACGTCATCAACTAGGTTGGGCTTCTCGAACAGTAGCGTCACCATGTGAGTTCCCTTTCTCCTCAGCTCTTCGAGGTAGCTCCCCCCGGCTTTCTCCTCCGGGAAGAAAAAGCTGAGGGAGGGCGCCTCCAGGAACTGGTGGGCCTTGAAGTGGAAAACCCCATAGCGCTCCCAGCCTAGGTTTGCCGCGACGTTCCTCCTCGGATCGACTGGGTCTATTACTATGAGTGGTCTGTCCTCCTCGGCCTCTCGTTTTACAGTCTTCATGGCAATCTCTGGCTCTCTTTTGAGCCAGTTGCCCGGGTCGATGACTTTCTGTCTTAAGATGAAGTCCTCCTTCTGGAGAACCTCAAG
Source organism: Thermococcus sp. (assembly GCA_027074805.1). Taxonomy (GTDB): domain Archaea; phylum Methanobacteriota_B; class Thermococci; order Thermococcales; family Thermococcaceae; genus Thermococcus. Next base: position 10,981 of record JALTCK010000169.1, read on the forward strand.
GAAGGAACCGTACTTGATGACGAGTATCTCCGCAAGGTAGCCGGAAAAACCCCTAACGTAAATCTCGCTTCCATAGGCTTTGATTCCCTTCAGGAACCTCTTCAGCAGTCGAACCTCGTCGTTTCTTCCCCCAAGGTTCTCCAGAACCCACCTGTTGTGGAGTATCGAGCGGTCAACAGCCGTTCTAACGTCCCTCCAGCTCTTCACGTCGTAGCAGGGGACTATGTCCACCTTGACCCCTCTATAATAAGCCCTCACGTATGGATGTTCAGCGTAGGCTATTTCATACGAGTCGAGCCTCTTCGCTATGGCCCGTCCGAGTTCCAGTCCCTTCTTTCGGAGCTCCTCAAGCGGGGTCTTGAGGGGGAAGGCTAGGAAAAGGTCGATGTCGTGGTCTCCGGCCAGATAGGTGTCCTTTGCGAGGGAACCCACGAAGTAGGGCTTAACCTCGAGGTCGAGCTCCACTATGGTCTCCACTGCCAGCTTTTCAAGCTCTTTCATCAGGCCCTCGACGAAGGCTCTCTCCTCCTCCGTGGGCCTTACCCTGGGCAGGACTTCTTCGATGACGGCCTCGACGTCCATGCTCACACCTCATTCTACCAGCTCGAACCTCGCCACCGTCTCGTAAATCGGCCCTTTCGGCGTCAGCGTGCTTTTCTTAAGCTCTATTGCGTTAACCTCGAACTCCCCGAAGTCCTCGTTGGCCAGCTCCTTCAACGCCATCGCAAGCTCGGCCTTATCTTTTACGAACTTGACACGGCCGATGGTGATGTGCGCCACGAAATCTTTCTCCCTCTTGAAGCCCAGGCGGCGCATCTCCCTCTCCACATCGGCTGCTATCGCCTTTATGCCCTCGTCGTTCTCTATTCCAGCCCAGATGACGCGAACGTAGCTGGGATTCGGGAAGACGCCTACCCCCTTAACGCGGACGCGGTGCTTTTTGTGCTTCTTCGCTATCTCTGCCAGGGATTCCTTGACCTCTTCGGCCGTTGCTTCGTCAATCTCGCCGAGGAACTTGAGAGTGACGTGGAAGTTCTCCCTCTCGACGAACTTTATCTTTGCCGCTTTGTTCCCTATCCTCTCTTGGGCCTTCAGGAGGTTGTCGCGAACCTCGTCGCTAACCTCTATCGCTATGAACGCCCTCATAACACCACCGGGAAAAGTTGGGAAAAGGGGTTAAAGGGGTTTCGAGTACCTCAAAGTAAAAAGACAAAGTAAATGTTGCCAGTTTCAATCAACTTCCACGTATAGGCCAATGGGGACGTTCACATTTTCATAACTTGTGCCGTACCAATGGTGCACTGGGATTCTGACTTTATACCTGCTTTCCATGGCATAGAACGTTACTTGACTTTCGGGTCCTTTGTTTTTTAAATGACCAAGCATGACGTAGCTTCCATAATCTCCAGTGCTGAAGCCTACCGTTAGAGCATTGAACCATGCAGGAAGGCTATTGTCGCTTAAGGCTTCTAGGACAGCTCCAACTGGGATTCCAACCCCAAAGCTGTGTCCGTCGCTTCCTGCATATATCTTGCCATAAAATTCAGATATGGATATTGGGGCATTAATGCTCCCGTTAATGCCCTCCGATTTCTTCATCCATTCACTGGGGAAATTGTAAGGTGGTTTCCCGAGGCTATAGCCGCTTTCTATATGCTTAACTGTTCCATATCTGTCGATTGTGAATCCGTCAATTTTCGCAAAATACCTCTCGTTCCCAGTTTCAAAACAGCCAAGTCCAGTATAACAGGAATATTCTTTTTGATGTATGTAATGAACAGTTCCCTTAATCCATACGTAACCCCAGAAGTACTCTTTAGGCACGGTTATATCATCTCCTCCAGCGTAGTAGTCTGTTATGGATCTTCCTAGAGCTTTCACTGTTATCGAACTTGGGTCAAAGTTCACTTTCTCAGAAATCTGGTCTCCAAACGCCACCGTAACGTCAGGTCCCCAATATTTCTGGACCTCTGCGGCGATATCAACTGTTCCGAAAACATCAGTCCAAGCTAGGTTATGTATTATTAAGACGGGTATTTTTACATTATTATAAGAATTTTCTCCGCCTCTGACTGTTCTCCATTCGTACCAGTGCCCGCTGACGAGGGGTTCTGCCTTATTTGTTTCCTTGTGGATCTTCACTTCCCCTCCAATAGTTTTAACCCTTGCCTCTCCAAGGTTTATTTTGAGTTTAATATTTTCTGGAAGTGTGGTTTTGGTTAATTTGGTTTCAAAGCTTTCTGGAGGTAAAGTGTAAACTTTCCCGTCTTTCACAACCCATATGTCAATTCCGATGAAAGCGGTTTTTGAACCGATTTTCTTTGCGATGTTTTTGGCTTGGTTTAATGATGTGGCTGGTATTCTTATTGTATTGCCTGAAAATAGAAGGTTCTTTTCAAGTGTTCCTCGCTGTATTGTTGTTATGTCACCATTCTCATCAAAGGCCCAGACGGTGTAATAGACTTTTCCATGGTCGGTTAGTGGTTTCCCGCTTTCGTCGAGCAGGACGACCTTGGCGCCTCCCAAGGGTGTTGCTTGGATGTATCCTATGGAAAGGACTAAAGTTGCAACAATCAGGATAGTCAACAAAAATTTTAGCTTCATATGTAC
>JALTCK010000170.1:0-357 GCA_027074805.1 Thermococcus sp.
GGGCCGTGGCTTGATGAAGTCAGGGGCCTCGAGGAAGTGCTCGATTATTACGAGAGAATAGGCTTCCAGGCGACGCACCTCGGGAGGGCCATCGAAATCTGGAGAAAGGTCGAGAAGAAGCGCGCTGAAGGAAACGAAGTCCGCGTCTTCCTCGGCTACACTTCTAATATAGTCTCCTCCGGCCTGCGCGAGCTGATCGCGTGGCTCGTGAAGGAGGGGAAGGTCGACGTCATAGTGACTACCGCCGGGGGAATCGAGGAGGACTTCATAAAGGCCCTCAAGCCCTTTATCCTAGGCGACTGGAGGGTAAACGACGCCGAGATGAGGGAGAATGGCATCAACAGGATAGGCAACATC
>JALTCK010000170.1:367-3876 GCA_027074805.1 Thermococcus sp.
CCGCTACATCGAGTTCGAGAAGTACATGATACCCTTCTTCGAGAGAGTTCTTGGGGCGGAAAAGGAGCGCAGAAAACCCCTGACAGCGAGCGAGTTCATCCATGAGATGGGCCGCTACATGGACGAGAAGCTTGGGAAGGAGAAGGAGCGCTCAATTATCTACTGGGCCTACAAGAGGGAAGTGCCGATATTCTGCCCCGCCATCACCGACGGCTCCATCGGCGACATGCTCTACTTCTTCAAGGAGGAGCGCGGGGACAGGGAGCTTATCATAGACATAGCCAACGACATAGTAAAGCTCAACAACCTCGCGGTTACGGCGAAGGAGACCGCCTCGATAATCCTCGGCGGTTCGCTGCCAAAGCATGCGATAATCAACGCCAACCTCTTCCGCGGTGGAACTGATTATGCAATCTACATAACAACTGCCGTTCCCTGGGACGGCTCGCTGAGCGGTGCACCGCCGAGCGAGGGAGTCAGCTGGGGCAAGATAAGGGCTAAGGCTGATTACGTCGAGATATGGGCAGATGCCACGCTCGTCTTCCCGCTGCTGGTGTGGAAGGTGATGCGGGGATAGGGTTAAAGTGGTTTTAATAGCTTGCACCGTCACTGCAAACCCCTTTTTAAATATCATTGCAGTTCAACTGCAAAATCTTTATAAGTATCTTTGCACTAAAACTGCACATGATTGAGTTGCAAAACCCGTGGTGGTTCGGCGAACCCGACAGGGACTGGGAGCTCTTTGAAAAGCTCACCTACAGGCTCAGGCCGAAATGGCTCGATGAACTCTCGCTGGGACCTTTCTCGCTCAACTTTGTCGTTGGTCCGAGAAGGGTTGGAAAAACCCTCGGAATAAAGCTCCTAATCAAAGAGCTCCTTAAAAAAGTCGAGACTCCTTACGCAGTCTTTTACTTCAGCTGTGATGTGCTTGAGGACTACAGAGAGCTTTTGGAGGTTCTGAACGACTATTTAAGGCTGAAGAAGCGAAAAGGCATTAAGATGGCGTTCATCTTCCTCGACGAGGTCAGCCTCGTGGAGAACTGGTGGCGCGCCCTGAAGTTCCTCATAGACAGGGGCGAGTTGAGAAACGACGTCGTTACCGTAACGGGCTCGATTTCCCTGGCTGTAGGCCGGCACTTTGAAACGTTCGGCGGAAGAAGAGGGAAGGGAAAAACGATTGAGGTCATGCCGCTGAGTTTTCACGACTATTACAGCCTTTTCTACGACGAGTTCTTTCCCTCGAAGGGGGAGGAGGTCTTCGAGAACTACCTTGAGACTGGCGGATACCTCGCCTACCTGAACGGCACCCTAAAGATTGAGGAACTCGTTGGCTTTTTAAAGGCGGACTTGAAGGCCCTTGACCGCTCAACCGACCTAGCGAGAGACATTATGGGTGCGGTGCTCGATAGGGCCCCATCGCCCACTTCATTCAACGCAATAGCAAAGGCCGTTGGTGTTTCGCCCCACACCGCGAGGGATTACGTCGAGCTTTTTGAGGCGTTTCACGTTCTCCTGCAGGTTCTCTACCTCGGCGGTGACGGGAAGGTTTATCCAAGAAAGGAACGGAAGCTAATCTTCCGCGATCCGCTTATCATAAGGGCCATGGGGCTGTGGACGAGAAGAAAAATCGACAGAGCGATTCTCTACGAGTGGCTCGTTCAGGAGCACCTCTACCGGGAGTTCGGCGAGGTGTTCTACTACCGCAACTCCTACGAGATTGATGCAATAGCCGGAAACCTGAGGGTTGAGGTCAAGTCTGGTAAGAAAAGGAGTCGCTATCCGAGGAACGTTAAAGTTTTGGAAGGCTCGGAGGTTCCGGAGTTCCTCTACAACATCACTTAGCGAACTCCTTTTCTTCTAGACCTCACCCCAAGTTGCACTTCGTTCTTCCTTATGAACAAAATGCGTGCATATCGTCTTTGTGTGAGGACGAGGTTTATAAAAAGAATCCGACATCCCGATCTCATCGCCCATAGATATGGTTCATTTCAAAGCTGACCCCTCAAGAGGGGTTATCCTCAAGGAACTCCCGTCTGCTTCCTTCAGGGAGTGGCTCAACATAAAGAAGGGCTTCGACGTCCCAATGTATTCACTAAAAGAAGTCCTTTCCAGAGCGTTTGATCTGACATAGATGTACACTGAACTCCACCTCCTCTGGAGGAAATACATGCGCGAGGACTACATAGCGGTTGATGGCATCATTACTGGAAAGGGAAGGGTTCAGCTCTTCCTGTTTGGGTTGGTATATTGAGTCATGGTGCCCTTAGAGGACCCCATTGCAAGTCAGGCCAGTCTGTGACTCACGGCAGGGGTTAGTAAAGAGCGTTCTTGCTTTTCTCCTGCTCTTTGAATAGCTCACAGTATTTCTCGCAACTCTTAAACAGCTCTTCGTGCATACCCTTGCACAATATCCTGCCCTCCTCAAGAACCCATATCTCTTCCATCTCTCTGATTGTTGAGAGTCTATGGGATATGGTGATAAGGGTCATTCCCATTTTTCTCAACCTTTGGAGTATTCTTGCTTCCCTCTCAGAATCCATGCCCGAAGTGGCCTCGTCCAGTATTATGATCCTGGGGTTTCTGGCTAGGGCCCTTGCTAAAGCTATCCTCTGTCTCTGACCTAGCGATAAATTTCTTCCCCCTTCTTCAATCCATAAATCCGGACTTAATTCTCCAAGCTCAACGGTCTTTAAGAGCTCGGCAATTTCATCTTCAGTGATGTTTTTTCCGAGGGCGATGTTCTCTCTAATAGTTCCCTCAAAGAGATACGGCTGTGATGGAACATAAATAAGCTCCCTGCCAAGAAGGGACTCCGGTGAACACTTTCCAATCTTAACTTCGCCCTTAGTTGGCCTGATTATCCCCGAGATTACCAAGGCCAGCGTTGTTTTTCCAACTCCTGAGGGGCCAACTATACCAAGGTTTTTACCAAAGGCGATCCTCCCGGAGATTTCCTTTAGAACCTGACTCCTTTCACGGGATACGGATACGCCCTGCAGTTCGATATCCCAATTTTCTGGAGCACACACCGGCCTTTCAAGGGAGGGATCGATTTCAATGAACTCCCATATTCTGTCAATTACAGGGATGGCCCTGTGGTAACTGCTTCAAAAGAACGCAAACCGCTCGACCGGATAATAGACTCTGCCGAGGTATGTAAACGTTGCGATAACCGACGATAGGGTGGCTATTCCATTCTTAACAAAAACTATGCCACTTAGGAGGACAAGAAGTGGCAGGATTGTTGATAGGTACGACTGGAGGCCGTAGCTGACTGTGCTATATAAGGCAACTCTCCTTGAGGCATTGACCCAACGGTCAAGCCTTTCCGAGACCCTTTTGATGAGGTAATCGAACGCATCAAGGGTTTTTATATCAAGTCTTCCGTCTATTACTTCTTTGAATGCAGTAACGCTCTCTGAGTATCTCTTTCTTTATTCTGAGGAGGCCAGCTTGAGTTCATGAATGAATGCCCTAAGGGAGAGACCGTAGACTGGGAGTGTCAAGAG
>JALTCK010000171.1 GCA_027074805.1 Thermococcus sp.
CTTTTAGGTGAAGCATCATGAACCCAATAATCCGCGAGGCCAGAGCGGAGGATAGACCATTCATCGAGGAGATAGCGCGTTTAACCTGGGGCGGTGAGGATTACCTGGCGAGGGTCTTTGACGAGTGGATAAAAGACGGGAACTTTTACGTCCTGGAGGTTGACGGGAAGGTAATTGGCACGGCGAAGCTCACCCTCCTCCCCGGAAAGGTTGGCTGGCTTGAAGGTCTCCGTGTTCATCCCGATTACAGGGGCAGGGGCTACGGGAGGCTGATTCACAACTTCATGCTTGACCGCGGGGAGAAGCTCGCGGAAAAGGGAGTAATAGAGGCCCTTGAGTTCGCCACTTACTTCCTGAACAGGGAGAGCATAGCGATGGCCAGGAAGGAGGGCTTCTCGGTTATGGCGAAGTTCTTCAACCTCGGCGCGAAGGTAGATAGCTTCCAGCCGGAGGAGGCAGAGCCGGTTGAGATTGGGAGGGAGGATCTAACCCTTGGGATAATCCCGCTCGGCTGGAAGTTCGTTCATCGGGGCGAGGAAGCGTTGGAGTGGCTCAGGAAGAATGGAGAGGCCTACGAGGTGAGCGGTTTCAAGTTCCTTGCCACCCGGGACGGTGGGATCTTCACGCCGCTCTCAACCGGCTTGGGGTGCATAAGGGCAATGCTGCCGGCGATGGCGTGGGTGGCAAGGGAGAGTGGCAGGGAGGAGTTCGAGATGATGCTCCCTGGGGGAATGAAGCCTGTCCTCCCGGGCCTGAGAAGGCTCGGCCTCTCCCTCTGGGACGAGACAGAGGAACCAAACGTGCTGGTGTTTCGGAGAAAGCTTGTTTAGGTGATTGGAATGGAAAACAAACTAAAGAATGCCGCAGAGCGGATAATTCGGGAATCCGCGCTTGTTAGAGCGGGAGAATTGGTGTTAATCATCCACGGGGCACACAACAGGAACTTCGCCGGTTTGCTTGCTGAAGAAGTCATCCGTGCCGGCGCGTTACCTTTCCTCTGGAGCTTCAACGACTCCGTAATTGGTGACTTCTAGGAAAAACCCCCAGACAGTACCCTTGGAATCCTCGGGGAGCTGACGTCGTGATATGGCTTTCCCAGTACACGGCTGTCGGTGAACTTCCCAACGAGGTCAGAAGAAGGGTCCTTGCCTTCTGGGACTCAGTCTATTCCTTCCTCCAGAGGGAGAAAAAGCCGACGCTCCTCCTTAACCTCCCACCGCCCGCTTGGCTTGAGGAGGACGGCATAAACTCCGATGAATACCTAGCCGGGTTCCTCTCGGCGGTGACGTTGACTACGTCCGGATGCGCGAGCTCGGGCTCGCCATAACGCAGTCTCTTGACGGGGCCAAGGAGGTTCTCATAACGGACGAAAACGGCACGCACCTTAGGTTGAGCATTGATGGAAGAAAGCCGGGTCTCGAAGACGGCACGCTCCGGGACTGCCGGTTGGAGTGCAGGGAATGCGAGGTCGAAGTTCCGGCAGGGGAGGTTTACATAGCTCCGATAGAGAGCTCCGCCTCAGGACGGCTCCTCCTTCCCCACGAGGGTCTGGAGATAAACTTTGAGGGCGGCAGGGTCGTCTCGGTGAGGGGTGAAAAGGCCGGTGAGCTCTGGGAGAGGATTAAAACGCCGGGAGGGGATGTCATAGCGGAGTTCGGAATAGGGTTGAACCCTGGAGTAAAGCCCCTCGGCCTCATGATCTTCGATGAAAAGGCCCTCGGGACTGTCCACGTGGCTGTCGGGCACAACCTGCACCTAGGGGAAAAACGAGTCGGAAATCCACATTGATTTTGTTCTGTCCAAACCAACGGTGCTCGTAGATGGGTGCACCCTGATGGAGAGAGGTGTGCTTAAATTGCAGGAGGGACATAAAGATGGAGATTGTTCTCCCCGGTGAGGAGCACATTTCGGATTTTCAGGAACTCTATACCTAGTTTTTCATGGAGGTCATGGGGAGTTCTATAACGCGGGCGGGGCGAAAAAGGGGTTTTGGAGTTGATGTATAACGCTCTGGGGAACTGGCTCCAGATTCTCTCCCTCTTAATGAGGGGGAGATGCAGTAGAGGAAGCTTATCCACGTATGTTCCCTGCATTCAAGCAGAATAAACAGTGCTCTACAAACAGATGTCCGCAGTAGAGGTGTTATAATACAACTGGTGGAAGATGGTTTGACATCCGGTCAGCCTGCTCGTTCAATTTACGTGAACTCTGAGACTTTTAGGACATTTGGTCTCGATTCACTATGTTGGTCATTCCATGTTATTCAAGTTTTTTCTTTAGTTCTGCCTGGGTGGATTCATCTTAGGGTCTGCTAACATCAGAACAGAAACTCATATGATTAGGGGTTCTTATTACTATGCGTTAGTGGTCTGTCTATTGAGGATAACAGTGTGACACAAAGTTACAGTTATCCCCAATAAATAGAGGGTTGAACCACAACCATTAATAACTAAATGTTTCGAAAATTTTTCGAAAGCCTTTAAGTCTTCAAGCTGGAAGTGGTGATGAAAATGTTCAACCCAAGTAGCGATGGATTCATGTTGATTGCAGCCGCTCTGGTCTTTATTATGACCCCAGGTCTGGCTTTGTTTTATGGGGGAATGGTGAACAAGAAAAACGCGATAACAATGATGATGCAGAATTTCTTCTCTGCGGGCTGGACAACCATACTGTGGGTTATCTTCGGATTCAGTTTGGCATTCGGTAAGGACATCGCGGGACTCATAGGGAACCTCCAGTACTTCTTCCTTGATCACATAATGCCAAACACCCTCTATCCCGGAAACGATCAGATAAGCATGCTGACGTTCATGGTCTATCAACTCATGTTTGCCATAATCACTCCAGTTCTAATGACAGGAGCGTTCGCAGACAGGATGCGCTTTAAGGGCTTTATAGTCTTTCTAACACTCTGGCTGATATTTGTGTATTTTCCCTTCGCTCATTGGCTCTGGGGAGGGGGCTTCCTCCAGAACTGGGGCGTTGAGGACTTTGCTGGGGGAATAGTCGTTCACACAAGTGCAGGCTTCGGCGCCCTCGCCGCAGTTTTCTACCTGGGTAAAAGGAAGTTCCCGAAGGAAGGGAACCACAGTTTACCTCTTATTGTCATTGGAACCGCTCTCCTCTGGTTTGGCTGGTTCGGCTTCAATGCAGGTTCAGCTTTGAGGGTTGACCTTGACACAAACGTAGCCTTTGTAAACACGATGATAGCAGCTTCATTTGCTGCGGTAACCTGGATGTTCTGGGATCACTGGAGAACCGGCAAATGGAGTGCAATCGGCTTTATGGCTGGATCAATAGCAGGTCTTGCCACGATAACCCCCGCCGCAGGCTACGTCACGCCACGGGCGGCCATGGTTATAGGAATCGTTGCCGCTATAATTTGCCATCTCGCCGTTGACTACAAGAACAGGAAAGGGTGGGACGATGCTCTTGACGTCTGGGGGGTTCACGGAATTGGCGGCTTCACAGGGATAATCCTCCTTGGAATCTTCGGCAGCTCGGCCATACTGGGCAGTAACGGGCTCCTCTATGGAGGAACGACCTTTTTCGTTAAGCAGGTCGCCGCCGCAGTCGGCTGTGCCATCTACGCTTTCGTCGTCACCTACATCCTGATGTGGGTCACCGACAGGATAACCCCGGTCCGCGTCCCGGAGGAGGCCGAGAAGACCGGTCTTGACGAGTACGAGTGGGCAGAGGGGACCTACGCTCTTTGAATTCTTTTCTCCTTTTGAATCTTTGGAAGAGCCCCATTTTATCGGCTAATATCCTGTTGAGGTAGTTAAAAACCGTCCAACGAGGCGGAAAGTTTTTTATCTGGAAATACTTCGCTGTTACGGCGATG
>JALTCK010000172.1 GCA_027074805.1 Thermococcus sp.
CGAGACCACTTAGAATCAAAAGTATAAAGATCCCGCATGTTAGAATAGCTCTCCTGTATTTCATGAGGACTACCTCAGCTGATGGACGGATATTAATATTTAAAAATATTTTGTAAACTTTTGGTTTGGATAGTAAAGAGATAATCATGAAACTCAAGTTGATTGTTACTATCTATCTTTCTAAGATCTATCGAGGGCAGAAACGGGCAAGCAGGGTCGATATGGGCTAATACACACGATGGAGGACACAGTCAGAACGGTAGGGAAATCAGAAAGCCTCGAAATCTTTACCTATAGTGGGGGAAGGTAAGAATGACACATTTCTCCGACTTCTGGGGATTGTTTTTATAGGCGCATACCTAAAATCCTTTTGACATCCTCAAAATCAATCCCCGCCGTCATGTCGATGTTTATCGGCGTTACGCTGACCTTCCGCTCAACCTTAAGGGCGTAGGCATCGGTTCCAGGCTCAAAGTCGTGAACTAACCTCCCAACAATCCAGTAGTAGGGGTTGCCCTTGGGATCAATTCTCTCCTCAACCGTTGGGGAGTAGCGCTTTCTCGCAAGTCTCGTTATCGCAATTTCTGTCTCCTCAGTGGCGTCGCTAGGCACGTTCACGTTCAGCATGTCCACCTCTCCGGGAAGGCCTTTCTCGATGACTGATTTGGCTATCCTTCGAAGGAAGTAACCCGAAATAGAAAAGTCAACCCCCTCACCATCACCGAGGGTCTTCTTCCAGTCCACCTCGAGGCTGATCGCGATGCTCGGAACACCGTGAGTGGCGGCCTCGATAGCGGCAGAGGCCGTTCCGGAAACGGTTATCTCGGTGCTGAGGTTCTCACCGAGATTTATGCCGCTGACCGTTAAATCGAAGTTCCCAAAACGCGCTATCGCAAAGATAACACAATCCGTGGGAGTGCCGTCTATCCCGTAAGCCATCTTGGCACTAGGGACGTTGACAAGCTTTGCCCTTATGGGCCTGTGTAGGGTCATAGCTCTACCGCTCGCACTCCTCTGAAATAGGGGGGCGACAACGTAAACCTCGCCAAGTTGACTAAGCGATTTCACAGCTGCACGAAGTCCCTTCGAATAAACCCCATCGTCGTTAGTGAGAAGTATCTTTACCATGTTGTGAACATAGCCCTCACCTTTAAAAACCCTACCTACCAGCGGGATTCAGGTGGGAGAATGACTTACTGGACGAGCGAGGACAACGTCGCCGGAAAGCCGGGAACGGCACTCTTCATAATCCTCCCGACGATAGGCTGCTACCGCTTTAGAATCGGAAAAGCCTGCTACATGTGCTCCTATCCGACAGCCGCGCCGAAGGTAAAGTGGAGCCAGAAGGCGATAGTTGATTACGTCCGTGAGGCACTCAAGAAGATCGAGGGCAAGAGGGGACCCTTCGCGGTGCGGATGTTTACCTCGGGTTCATTCCTTGATAACGGCGAGCTGAAGCCCGAAACAAGGAAGAAAATCTTCGAGATACTTGCAGGGATTAATAAAATTGAGGAGATCGTCATTGAGAGCAGGAGCGAGCTTGTGCGCTACGACGCCGTCAAAGAGCTTGCCGAGATAGTTCCAGATAAGCACTTCGAGGTCGCCATCGGTCTTGAAACGGCGAACGACGATATCGCCGACCTCTCCATCAACAAGGGCAACACCTTTGCAGACTTCGTCAAGGCAGCGGAGATAACCCACAAGGCTGGAGCTAAGGTGAAAACCTATCTCCTACTCAAGCCGATATTCCTGGGTGAGAGGGACGGCATCAGGGACGCGAAGGAGAGCATAATCAAGGCCGAGCCCTACACTGACACATTCTCGATCAACATAACCGACATCCAGAAGGGGACTCTCTACGAGAGATTATGGGAGAGAAAGGAGTACAGACCACCTTGGCTCTGGAGCGCGGTAGAGGTTCTAATCTGGGCCAAAAGGAAGTTTCCGGAGAAGAGGATACTGAGCGACCCAGTTGGAGCTGGTTCAAAGCGCGGACCGCATAACTGCCTGACCGACTACGACAGGACCATTGGCAGGGCGATAAAGAAGTTCTCTGCCACTCAAGACTTGAGGCATATAGAAAACCTTGAATCCAAGTGCCGGGAGAGATGGAAGTACATCGTCGAGAACGGCCTGCTGGACTGGCAACTAGTTACATGGTAAGTTTTTCATGTAATCTCCCATCTCCCGCATCCCATTCGGCAATGAGCGGTGTAGTCCGTAGAATCTTTTCTGGACATCGATGTCCATCCACGAAACCTTTAAATGTTGACAAACGTAAACAGAGATAGGAATACGCGGGTGATGTTCATGGCTGAAGAATCGAAAACGGTTGTGGTAAAGGAGAACTACCTTGTCACGGGAAAGGCTGAAGGGATCGTGGAAATAGATGTGGACACTTTTCTCTGCAAGGGTTGTGGCATATGCGTCGAGATGTGCCCGAGAAAGGTCTTCGAGTGGAGCAAGGAGCTGAGCGAAAAGGGTGTCCACTACCCCGTTCCAGTCCATGCTGAAAAGTGTGTGAAGTGTAAGCTCTGCGAATTGCTCTGCCCTGACTTCGCCATCGCGGTAAGGTGGTGAGTATGATTATCCGCGGTGACGAACCGGAGCAGGTGAGGCTCCTCAAAAACCTCTACAAACCGGGCAACTACTTCATGCAGGGCAATGAAGCGGTCGCCTACGGGGCGATCTTCGCGGGCTGTCGCTTCTACGCCGGCTACCCGATAACGCCGTCGAGCGAGATAGCCGAGACGATGGCGCGCGAGCTACCAAAGCTTCACGGCTATTATCTCCAGATGGAAGACGAGATTGGGAGCATAGCGGCCATGGTCGGTGCTTCATGGACAGGCTTCAAGGTGATGACTGCCACCGCCGGACCGGGCTTTTCGCTCATGCAGGAAAACCTCGGCTACGCGGTGATGACCGAGACACCGCTCGTTCTCGTTGACGTCCAGAGGAGCGGACCTTCAACAGGGCAGGCGACGAAGGGTGCGCAGGGAGACTTCTTCCAGGCCAGATGGGGCACCCACGGTGACCATCCGATAATAGCGATCTCCCCGATTAGTGGGCAAGATGCGTTCTGGGAAACTATACGAGCTTTCAACATATCCGAGAAGCTAAGAACGCCTGTCGTTGTGCTCTTCGATGGCGTTTTGGCGCACACGAGGGAGCAGATAAGGATCCCAGAAGTCGAGGAGGTTGAGATAACCTACCGCAAGCTTCCCGGCAACGAAGAGGAAGCCAAACTTCCCTTTGGAGACCCTCACGGCGACGGTGTCCCACCGATGCCGCTCTTCGGCCACGGCTACTTCACGCACGTCACCGGTTCGACCCACAAGGAGAACGGTCTGAGGGACGTTTACACGCCAGAGGTTCACGACAGGCTCGTGAGGAGAATCCACAGGAAGATAGAGCAGAACAGGGACGTCTACGAGAAGTACGAGGAGCACTTCACAGACGATGCGGAAATCCTCGTGGTCAGCTGGGGCGTAACGGCAAGGCCAGCCCTCGGAGCGGTTCTCAGGGCAAGGGAAGAGGGCATTAAGGCCGGCCTCTTCGTGCCGAAGACCGTCCACCCGTTCCCGGGCAAGAGAATGAGGGAGCTTGGAAAGAAGGCCAGAGCGGTTCTCGTCGCCGAGATGAACCTCGGACAGATGATAATCGAGGTTGAGCGCTACCTCAACGACGACGTTCTGCTCAAGGGCGTGAACAAGATAGGCGGCGTTCCGCTGACCGTTGAGGAAATCCTGCGCGAGATAAGGGGTGTTGCCTGATGGCCAAGGAGATTTATTCCAAATATCCGCTCATCAAGTACCTGAGGAAGGAGGCCCTACCC
>JALTCK010000173.1 GCA_027074805.1 Thermococcus sp.
ACTAAGAAAGGGGAATTCAATCAGTCACCAAGTTCGAGCCCATTTCCATCTTCTTCCTCCGTGAGCTCCCTTATCTCGTAAACCTTAAGGGGAACTTTTTTCAGGGCCTTACCTATCACGGCCTTAGCGATCCTTTCGGCATGCTCTACTGTCTGTGCGTTGTAGACTTTTATCGTTAGATACATACCCACCAGGCCAACGGAACCTATCACAAATGCGCTCTCAAAATGAGCACCGCAGACGGGGCACTGGGAGTAGCCAATCTCAACTCTCACGAAGTCGAGTTTTTCCTTGTTGAGGGCCTTTGCGACCTTGGAAACGGCGACGTTTATCGCGTCCTCACTAGTCTCAACGTCCCTAACAATTATAGGGGCTTCCAAAACGACAACATAATCTCCCATCTCTCCCACCTCAGCCGAAGGCAAAAAGTCTGTCATCTTCTCCTTTAAACACACCTAGCCTCACTCCAGCGTCAATGAAACCGTGGGCATAGTTGAGGGCCGCAAAAGCGGTAACATAGTCACCCTTCTGATAGTAGTACCTGGCGTCGTTGAAATAGCTCTTCGCCATCGTCAAGAAGTCGTCGGCAACGACTTTAAGAAGGCTTTTTTTGTGGACTGCCAATTCAAGCCGCCCAAGTGCCTCCTCGGTGATTTTAAAGTACCTTTGGAGCTTTTCTTCGCTTATCTCTCGCTCCACCGGTCTCGCCTCATGGCTGGTAAGGGGAGGCTCTTATAAATTTTATCCCGCTCAACCTTTGCTTGCGCAAAGCTTGACCAAGAAACTTTGCAGAACAAAGTTTAATCAAAAGGTTCTGACCGTTTAAAAGAGAGGTTTCTCAAAATTGTGCCCGTTAATGTGAGTAGTCCGGATGGGGGTTTCATCAAAAACCTCGAGTTTGCAGTGTTTCACTCTTCAAACAGCTCCTAAGGACGCCAAATATAAAAGGTGAAACTGGTTAGAGACTTGCTAGGGGGAGTTAAACCCCCAATTATGATTTGCCATTAAGAACACGCATAAACCTCCTCCACACTCTCCAGCAGTTAGAATTGTTTGATCAAACTTTCCCCAGAAAAGTTTGTTGTTGTGGTGCCGGGGCGGGGCTTTGAACCCCGGACCTCTCGGTTTCTCAGGCTCCCCCGAAGGGGAGCGGCCCTATGAGCCGAGCGCTCTGACCAGGCTAAGCTACCCCGGCACTGCCCGAGCGCCCGGGTTATACCTCCAGAAGGGCATTTTTAAATCTTTCGATATCTATTTGGGAGCTTGATTTATAAGGGGAGAAGAAATAATACCAATCATGAGAAAAAAGACCAGCGGGATCATACTTATCCTTCTTACATTTATGATAATCTCTTCCGGATGTGTTATGGTTACGAAGGAAACCTCGACTCATCCCTCAATTATATCTTCAAGTCCCACAACGACTAGCACCCAGCCGGTCACGTGGACCAACCCATTCATCACATGGAAAAGCGGGAAGGTGAAACTGCCACCTCAAGATGCCCAGTTCAACTGCTCCGGTGTTCTCTGGCGTTATCTCCTAAAAGACGCTCTCTCTTGTATGCTCGGAAAGGAAGAGCTTAGTGTGATTTCACCTTTAGCAGGGGAGCTGAAGGGAAATAATACGGCGCAAAGCATCTGGAACATCCTAGAGTGGGAGGGTGAGTGGATAAGTTACGACTGGGAAAAGGCCAAGGAGCCTTTTGCGCAAGTGGTGATACATCCCAACGGCACTGAAGAGATTGTAAAGGGGAAGAACAACACGATTCAGACTCCTTACGAGACCATAATGAAGAGAACTGGGATATGCACTGACTACACTGTTCTCACGGACGCTCTGCTCTTGGCCATGAACTATTCCCCTGTCTACGCCATGGAGATTAACTTCACAACACCCCCCAATCATGCCACAGCAGCGATAAAAATAAATGGATGGTTTTTCGTTCTCGACCAACATCTTCCCCCAATGGACCTGGGGGCATACTACCGATACTGGGAGAGTCAGGGAAAGGAAATTTCCAACGCCACACTCTATGAGATAACTCCTGGGGACAAGAGTGCTAACGTTAAGTTCCTAGGCATCGTTCCAGGCACGGACTTCATGAAGCAGGACTACATCATTACATCAACGGAAGCAAAGAACTTGGGAATCGTCATGATGAACCTCCTCTACGAGAAATTTGGGATAAAAGTAGATGAGAGGCTGAAAGAAGTGGAAAACGGGACCCTTCCTAGTGGTTATAGGGCTGGGTGGACTTGGAGAATGAGATACTACAAAATGGCAGACTATTATCATCCCTTCTTCCGGAACCAATATGCACAATGGTTCCTAGGCGAGATGACGAAGAATCCCGAATTCAGAGAGTACCTTCAAAAATCGAAGGCAACATGGGTGGAGGTGAAGATAGAAGGCGACGACCTCGTTGTCACCATCTACCTCGGGAGTTCTTAGAATAGCCTCGGGAGTTCTTGTAGTAGTTAGATCCTATCCTTCCGTTTCTTTTGTAGTTTCCAGAACGACCACTCTCGTACATCTCCCTGTACTCCCTTGGAATCTCTTCACTGAGTTCAGACTTTCTTATCTCCACGCCTGCGACCTGGGCAATGTAGCGTAGCCTCTTGAACTCGCCGGGCATTATGAAGGTTACTGCCACCCCCCGCTTGCCCATCCTCCCCGTTCTACCTATCCTGTGAACGTAGTCCTCAGCCGTCATGGGTAGAGAGTAGTTCACAATGTGGCTAATGTCCTGCACATCGAGCCCTCTGGCGGCAACGTCCGTGGCGACTAGAATCCTAGTTTTCTTGTTCTTGAAGCGCCAGAAGGTTCTCTCGCGAGCGGCCTGACCCATGTCGCCGTTTAAGGCCTCGGCGCTGTAGCCAGCTCTCCTGAGCTTCTCGCTCAGCTCCCGGGTTTCCCTCTTTGTGGCACAGAAGACTATGCCGTAGAAGTCGTCGCTGAGGATCTTCTTCAGGACCGTGAACTTCCTCGCGGGGACGACCTCTATGTACTCCTGATCCACCATCTCGGGCACGAGCTCATCGCTGCTGACACTTATCACCTCATAGTCTCCCATGTAGCGCCTCGCGAGCCTTCTAATCTCCGGGGGCATCGTCGCCGAGAACATCAGCACCCTCTTTCTCCTCGGCGTCTCCCTGAAAATCGCCTCTATGTCGTCTATGAAGCCCATGTCGAGCATCCTGTCGGCTTCATCCAGAATGAAGAACTTAACGCCGCTTAAATCAAGAGTGCCCCGCCTTATGTGGTCGAGCACTCTCCCCGGCGTCCCAACCACTACGTGAGTCCCCCGCTTAAGCGCCCTTATCTGTGGCCCAATCGGCTGGCCGCCGTAGACCGCGTAAACGTGGAGCCGCTTCCTTCCGCGGAGGCTCTTGATTTCCTCTGCAACCTGGAGTGCCAGCTCCCTCGTTGGCGTGAGGATTATTGCCTGAACGGCTTTTATCTTCGAGTCAATGGCCTCAATTATCGGAAGCGCAAATGCCGCTGTTTTTCCCGTCCCAGTCTGGGACTGGCCGATTATATCAACATCTCCAGATAGAAGACGGGGAATGACCTCCCTTTGAATGTCAGTCGGGGTTTCAAAACCTTTACCTCTAATCGCCACTAGGGTGGCCTCGGATAAACCTAGCTTTTCAAAACTCATTTTCCTAACTCCTTACGTTACTCAAACGCATCCCTTCTCAAACGGAACGCGTCGAGAAGAAACGCGGTCTGGCGGGCCGGGGGGGATTCGAACCCCCGACCACGGGATTAAGAGTCCCGCGCTCTAACCATGCTGAGCTACCGGCCCTCAA